>DTUY01000039.1 GCA_012963885.1 Candidatus Poribacteria bacterium
AGCTCAACTACACCGTGCTGTTGGAGAATACCTCCTTCCTCAGCAAGGCTAAAGACCTGTGGAATATCAGCAATGTCCACTGAAGGCTCGTGCATACCTCTTACATCCGGTAACAAACCGGTCATATTGGCCAAAGCACACATTTCAATTTGAGCCTTGGATCCATCTCGGAAAGAATTAAACATTTTAAGATTGATCGTACGTCGCTTAAGCATTTCCTCGTCAAACCCAAAGCGTTCGGGAACCGTGTCTGGCGTGCCTGCTCGATCACCACCATAGAACACCGTCCCCCGTCCAGCAGCGATAATTTCCAATCCAAGTGTTCTGGCCCATTCAATGATGTTCATCGTTACACCAGGTTGATCTCCATCAACCAGAGAATAAACAACGCCAGCGTTATCGGCCAGGCGCCTAAGGAATGGTCCCACGGTCACATCCGCCTCAACATTAACCATAATTAAGTGTTTGTGGTGGGTTATTGTCTCGTAAGCCAGGCGTGCTCCGACTTCCGGAATACCGGTTGCTTCAACTACGACATCCAGCAGATCTGTTCTGGCAACCAAAAGACCTTCCTCTGTGATTGCGAGCTTCCCGTTTTGAATAATTTGGTTCATCCCTTGGATGGTGTATGCTACCTGTATGGATTCAGGGGGAATGCGATTGGTAATATATGCCTGTTTTACGTAATCGAGATTGATGTCTGCCACAGCACAAACTTCGATACCTTGCATAGACATAATCTGGGTGATTAAACCCCCACCAAATTTACCCGCGCCGATAATTCCGACTCGAATGGGATTGTTCTCCGCAGCGCGTTTGGCCAGTAATTCGCTAAACATAGAAATTCCTCTCAGGTTTGAGCTTACGTATCAAAGTGTACATTCTTACTAACAATTAAGGTCAGTCCTTTTTGCGTGTGAATCTCATACCAACCAGATAACTTTAAATTTCTTTGTAAATTGATTACAATATTTGTCTATCAAAGATAGGACATTCCGTCCACACAATGTGAGGTCATGACAATGGCGAAAGATGAAAATGACAGCCAAGTTGACGAAAATGAAATGGAAAAGAGACTGATTACCTCATCGCAAAAAGTCAAGCAAGAGGATATTGATAAAATAATAGACAAAACTAACGAAATTTTTCAAAGACTTGGAGGTGATTCATTTAAAAAATTGGTTGAGGATATTCGGCTACTCATCTTCCTGCTAAAAGATTACCGAAAAGGAAATTATGAAGAAGTTCCCTGGTCGTCAATTGCTGCTGTTATTGTTGCGCTGCTATACGTTCTCAACCCATTCGACGTGATTCCAGACGTGATTCCTGTCATCGGTTTTCTGGATGACGCGGCTATGGTAGGTATTTGCTTAACTATGATCAATTCCGATTTCCAGAAGTACAAGGAGTGGAAAAAATCAGGCCTCCGCATCGTAGTCAAGTGACTTCATACTTCCTTTCACTTCTGCCGAAACGACTCAAATTCAGGAGCTGTCAACAGTTGGTCAAGGTAGATACGTTGTCCGTTAAGTTGGTGCGATAGGTTTGCACCCAACACAGCAGTTAGACTGTTCATTCCACTACTGAACGTACTTCGCAACACCTTTCTGTTTCCGGTGGCGATAGCATGAACAAAGGAACGACTGATTTCTTCCGTCGCATTTCGTTGATCTGTAAGTGGTAATAGATGGCGGATTTTTTCTCGGTTGGGTGTTTGATCCGGCGGGTATGTACCCTCGTAGTAATAGGCGGCAACACCGTCAGATTCAAACTTTAGATGTCCATGCGTCCACAGAATGCTGTTGTAACTATCGCCGTAAAACACCTTGCGTAATCGTGAGAGGATCAGGTTACCAATCGTACCACTAGCAAATCCGAAGGTTACCTGATAGGCATAGGGGTTATCACCACCATCGACAATATCGGAAGAATCTCGATCAACGTAGTTGGCTTCCACCCAGGCAATATCACCCGCCCAATATCGCATCAAATCCGTTTGATGGATACCCGCTTCAACAACGGTTGATCCAGACCACTGGTAATTGGATGTCCAGATTCTGTTGGCTGGCCCTCCCTGCTTTTCTGTGTGCGTATGCTTTACGGAGTGTGCTTCCAACGTACTGTTCATAATCACTGAGATCATCACAATTTTCTTGTCACTGAGAAACTGTTGTGTTGCTTCGTATCGCGAATCATAACGCTGTTGGAACCCAA
This sequence comes from Candidatus Poribacteria bacterium, assembly GCA_012963885.1. GTDB lineage: Bacteria > Poribacteria > WGA-4E > WGA-4E > UBA9662 > UBA9662. The sequence goes on from DTUY01000039.1 coordinate 2,215, forward strand.
CGGTTGCAATCACACCGTTCACGGCTATCTCCTGTTCCATCTCCATCGCTTCGTTTAGATACAAGCTCATGGGTTTCTCGGCAAAAATGTGGATACCCGCTTGCGCTGCTGACACAATTTCGCCTTTATGAATACTAGGTGGGATAGCAAAGTAGATAGCGTCTAGAGAAATCGATTTCAGTGTTTGAAAGAAATCCGTTGAGGTATGGATCAGGCCGAGCCGAAAACCATCAACATATCGACTGATCTTGTCCTCGGTCAGGTTATCCACATGGGCGTCAACCAGTGCGGTGATATGGACAACACCTTCTTGCTGAAGTGTCCAAAGTACTTTTAAGTGCTGAAGACCACGCTGACCGAGACCAACAACCCCAACACGGATGGGTTGTGTTATCTGCATATTGAGTTAAATATCCAACAGGCTGAGTAAATGCTACACCCTACTTTGAAAACGAGACGATCTCACTAAGGGCAATGCATCCACCTTTAATTAATAATGTGTGTTTTCCAATTTGATATGGGATTAACCAACAGTTTTCAGGCTAGGATGTTCTATTGTCAAGAAAAAGCTATGTGTTGCTGTCTATTTTTATTTATAGCTAGAACTATCGCTATCAGCATACCAGAGGGAATTTGGATTACCTCAGCCTGTACTTTATTTTTAACTTAAATATAACTTGACTGAGTAATAGAATCAACCATTGTACTTGTTTTCTGTCAGTCAATCGCCTTCCTAAAACTAATCCTCGCAAGCCATATCATACTTACTAGACCATTTATTTCATAGCTATATAATATGAGTTCCTAAAAGATGTAATCCATTTTTATAGATCGTCGCCCATTAGGATAATAGACATTTTATATCATATTAGGGACATTTTGAAATTATGAAAGCTAGATTCAAACTTATCGGACTTATCTTTTGTTTGGTTTTATTCTCGGTTCCCACTTTC
>DTUY01000040.1 GCA_012963885.1 Candidatus Poribacteria bacterium
AAAGTTGGCTTTCGGGTTGCTTACGGTGGTGGCAGCGAGTATTACGGTATCATGCCCGACTTGGCGACCTTCGGCAAGGCTTGTTGCAATGGTTACCCGGGTAGCTTCGTGGTCGGACGCAAGGAAATTTTGTCCAGCAAGCGTTGCCAGTCCGCTTGGTTAGCAGCCACGTTTCACTGTGACTTACCCAGCCTGGTCGCGCTGGCAACCGTCATCGAGGAAATGAAACGTCGGGACGGGATCATCTACCAGTGGAAAATCGGGAATCGTCTCATCGAAGGTGTCAACCAGGCCTGTGAAGCGGGTAGTCTAGGCTATCGTCTATCTGGTCTGGGACCGATGCCCAAGCCCAACGTAACAGAGGAAGAGAGAGATCGCTGTCTCGCTATGCTCCAGGGGTGTTTGGCACGTGGCTTCTATCTACACCCTAACCATCCGATGTTTCTTTCTTTGTCCCATACCGAGGATGATATCGCGGATACGATTGTGGCCGTTCAGGAATCGATCGCTGACCTTGCATGAGCCAATTAGCACCGAAATTGCGGCAGAATAGTAAAGGCTAAGATCCAGAGAGGAGGAATACAATCCGGAGGCAGATCAGAAATGCATATAAAAGGGTTTGAACTCGTGAAAGGTTTTGAGGTGAAATAGATGCTAACACAAATAAATTTTCGATTACAAGCTATTCTTACATTCGTTGTTATCATGCTTGTTAACTGGGTGCAGGCTGATTCAACTAAAATTTTGGTTGAATCGGTGCTTGATGATCATATGGGTAAGAGCGTGGTGGTAAGTGGTAAGATTGCAATGGTTGGGGTGCCGGGTGCTGGCAACGACGCCGGTGCAATTTTTGTTTTCGTTCGTGATGAGATAGGTTGGGTGGAGCAGACTCGGATTATCCCGGAAGATCTCAAGTTGAATGATGAATTCGGAAGCGTAATTGCACTGAGAGGAGATACTTTGGTCGTTGGGATGCCAAGGTACAGTGAGGACTCCAAGAGTCACGGTACTGTGTTTGTCTATACCCGAAGAGATGATCAATGGATTCGCCAGCCAAATGTGAATGCAAATGACACAGAGGAAAATGATCGTTTCGGTAATGCGGTAGATTTCGACGGTAAGAATCTGATTGTTGGTGCGTATTTTTGCAACGCACCAAAGGGAGATTCGGGCGCAGCCTACATATTTGCACGTCAGGGAAATGGGTGGGTGCAACGAGCCAAATTGGTAGCAAACGACGGCGATGCCTTCGATTGGTTTGGATACTCGGTTGCGATTAATGATAACCTGGCTGTGGTAGGCGCTATCAGAGAAGATGGTAAAGGAATTAACAGTGATTCTGGTGCTGCTTATGTATTTCGGAAAAGTGGCGAATCTTGGATACAGGAAGCCAAAGTTATCGGACGGAGGACACGTGAGAAACACAATTTTGGTCACACAGTAAAAACAAATGGAGAGATCTTCGCCGTTGGGGTTCCTAAAGGTGGCTCGGCTGGAAATGGAGCGGTTTACTTTTTCTATTTTCAAGATAATATCTGGCGTCAGAATGGTGTTGCATTAACTGTTCGGTCCGGCAACAGTTTTGGTCATTCTATTTCGTTGGAAAATCAGACCATAATTGTTGGATCACCTCAAGATGATAATGATGAATGGGAAAAACAAGTTGAACGTGGAGCCACGGGAGCCGCTTACATTTTCAGGGAACGCGAAGGGCAATGGATACGGACTGCTAAATTGTTGCCTCATGATGCGATGGAAGGTGATGGCCTCGGCTATGCTGTTGCTATCAATGGTAATACAGTAGTCGTTGGCTCAATTTCTCACAGTGCAGGTGGTGCGCTTTCAGGAGCTGCTTACATCTACGCTACACAAGGCGGAAAATGGATCAAACAAGCCAAATTGATAGACACTGTTAGTTCGTCGGAGAACGAATTTGGTTATTCAGTGGCAATCACGGACCAAACGGCCGTTGTGGGTTCCAGGCAAGATGATAGGCGTGGGATCAACACGGGATCAGTATACGTTTATGCCAATCTAACTGATGATAAAGGTGAAACCCGATGGGATAAGCAGTCAATTTTGACAGCCAATGACGCGGTTATTGGAGCACAGTTTGGACATGCTGTCGCAGTCGATGAAAACACCATCATCGTTGGTGCTCATAGCATGGATGATGCTGGGATTGACTCTGGAGCAGCGTACCTTTTTGCAAGGTCGTCAGGTGCATGGAACCAGCAAGCTAAAATAACCGGACAAGATCTGGCAACTGGAGACTTGTTTGGTTATTCTGTTGCTATTGATGGGAATTTGACAATTGTTGGGGCGCATGGAGCCAACCGGCAAGCTGGTGCAGCGTTTATTTTTGCCCGTGAAAATGCGATTTGGCGCCAGCAGGCCAAACTGGAGGCGAACGATTCAACACCAGGAGATGCCTTTGGCTATTCAGTTGATATACATCAGCAGACTGTTATTGTTGGAGCGCCGAAGAATGGTGTTGTTGGTGATGATGCAGGAGCTGCCTATGTTTTTGTCAAACAGGGAGAAACATGGATTCAACAGGCCAAATTGATAGCAGCTGATGCGGCCATAGGTGACCAATTTGGTATTGCTGTTGCTACTGAAAAAGATACCGCCATTATTGGTGCATGGTTAGACGATGTTACTGCACCTGAAATAGGCGACGCGCCGGATGCGGGTTCGGCCTACGCCTTTATCTACCAGCGAGGGAATTGGTCACAACAAACCAAGTTTATTGCCGATGAGCCCGGTGTAGAAGATCATTTTGGCCTTGCTATTGCATTGAGTGACAGGGCAGTTGTCATCGGTGCCCCCGACCGTGATACAGATAATAGTACTCCCAATCGGGAAGATGCCCCTCCTACATTGAGTACGGGCTCAGTTTATTCCTTTACTCGCATGGGAGAGTTCTGGTCTCCAGTTATTTTTTCCACAATATCGGAAGGTGGACAGGCATACGATCGTTTTGGTGGTACGTTAGGGATGAGTGGTGAGAAGATTATTGTTGGAATTCATGGAGATGATAGTGCGGGAAAGGATGCAGGTGCTGTGTTCATTTTTGATTATGCCGATTTGGGCTTGGAAGTCGATCCACAATCCTTCTCTGTTCAACCCAATTCAAGCTTGAAAATATCGTCTCAGGCTAA
>DTUY01000041.1:0-29436 GCA_012963885.1 Candidatus Poribacteria bacterium
TGGAACGTGCCGCTATCAAATCGAATATCGGCCGGATATACCTCAAGCATAAAAAATTCAAAGAGGCAATTACAGAATATCAAAAAGCTATCGGGCTGAATCCGAAACAGGTTGAAGCCCATAACGGTATCGGTCTAGCTTACACAATGACCCAGAAATATGATCTGGCGATTTCTGCTCAAAAACGGGCATTAGAATTGGATCAGAACCTGGCTGAAGCTCATGCCGGATTGGGATTGATCTACTTCCTGACAGATCAACAGGACACGGCCGTTAAATGTTATCGGCAAGCTATCGATTCCAGACCTGACTTTGTCGATCCCTACCTCAAAATCGGCCAAATCTTACTTGATCAGAAGCGTTATGCTGAAGCCAGCCAAATATACCGATCAGCAACAGAAATTGCTTCCACTGACGTTGCGGCGCACTATAACCTGGGTTTGTCTTACGATTATCAGAATAATATGGCTGATTTGGCTTTGAACGCTTACAAACGTGCGACTGAGCTTGATCCGGAATATCATCAGGCCTATTACCAGATGGGACAGATTTACGAAGATAAAAACAAATTTGGAGAAGCCGAAAAAGCATATTTGACAATCATACGGCATGGATCTAAGGTTCCACAGGTGTATCATGCCTTGGCACAGCTTTATGGTAGAAATCAAGGGCAGTTGAGTCAAGCGGTCAGTTATGCCCAGAAAGCGATAGAATTAAGTCCTGAATCTGCGAGTTACCACAATACCTTGGCATTGATCTATTTTCGATTGGGTGATTATTTGCAAGCGGAGTCCGTCATTAAAAAGGCGTTGTCTCTCTCCCCTGAAAGTTCAGTTTATCACGAGGGCTGGCGTCAAATCCAGCAGAAATTGGACAAATGAATTTTCAAACGGTACACCTGCATCTGATGTTTCCGGCCTATTTAGGGTTGTTTCTTTTCTTTACTCACATTCAACCAGTCAAGGCAGACATTTCCCAACCACAGATACGGTTTGAACCTCAGCGCCTCCCGTTTCAGCATACTGACGGTGCGAGTGGGGAAAAATACTTTTTGGAACCGCTCGGTTCCGGGGTGGCGCTATTTGATTATGACAATGATAATGACCTGGATCTTTATTTTGTCAATGGTAACAGCCTGCAAAATTCGGACACTAAAATCCTACACCGCAACAGCTTGTTTCGTAATGATGACGCGAACTTTGTTGACATTACGGACCTGGCGGGAGTTGGTGATACAGGTTACGGTCTAGGTTGTTGCGCAGGTGACTATAATAACGATGGGTTTGTCGATCTGTACGTGACCAACTTCGGAGCCAATATTCTCTACAAAAACAACGGAGATGGAACATTTACGGATGTTGCTCGACAAGCGAATGTTGATGGTGGCCAATTGAGTTCGAGTTGCGCATTTGCTGATTATGACGGTGATGGCGATTTAGACCTGTATACCGTTAACTACGTGCAGTTTGATTTAGAGAAAAATCCGAAATGCACATATCAAGGCGTTTCCACTTATTGTACTCCTGAAGCCCTACCGGGAGAATCGGATTCGCTTTATCGAAATGATGGAGATGGTACGTTTAGCGACATAACCCAAGCAGCAGGTCTATTTGCACCGGATGGAAAAGGATTGGGTGTGGTGTGGGGTGACTATGACAATGATGGCGATCCCGATATATTTGTGGCTAACGATACAACCCCCAATTTCCTATACCAAAACAACGGTAAAGGGATCTTTCAAAATATCGGCCTTTTTGCTGGAGTGGCTTTAAGCACGGAAGGTCGTCCCTACAGTGGTATGGGAACAAACTTTGGTGATTTCGATAACGATGGGGATCTTGATATCGTGGTGACCAATTTTCAGGATCAGACCAACAGTTTGTATCAAAATGAGCAACACGCTTTCTTTAACGAAGTTAGCTTTTCCAAAGGTATTGGAGGGAAAAGTTTACCCTATCTGGCGTGGGGAGTTGATTTCGTGGATTTGAACAACGACGGTTGGCTGGATCTCTTCATTGCTAACGGTCATCTCGACCATAATATTTCTGATATTGATCCAGTTGGCACTTACGCTCAGCGTAACCAAATTTTTGTGAATCAAAAAGGTCAAGCATTTATTGATCAATCAGAAACGATACTGGTGCAAAAACAAGTTAGCCGCGGTACTGCTTTTGGTGATTTGGACAACGATGGGGACATTGATGTCGTGGTCTCCAATCTCAATGCCCAACCTGTTATTCTGTGGAATGTCACGGAGAATAACAACAATTGGTTTATCATTAAACTGGTGGGCATATCTGACAATCATAGTGCTATCGGTACACGTGTAAAAATTAAGATAAATCATCAGATCCAGATTCGCGAGGTGAAAAGCGGTTCCGGTTACCTCAGTCAAAGTGACTTCCGGCTCCACTTTGGTTTGGGACAAGCTAAACAGATTGATCAACTTGAAATTCGGTGGCCAAATGGAACTACTAAACAACTTAATCAGGTATCGGGCAACCAGATTCTAACTGTTACACAAAGCAAGCTCCCTAGATAATTTCGACTTTCCTGAATATGAGACAAAATTGGATTTTGCATTGGAGTATGAGTCCTTATTCCTATGACGACGTCGCTTAATTCTAAAACTCAGCCGCGTCAACCATCAGGCGTTACTGGACGCAGTATTGTTCTGGCTCTTTTGCTGATCCCACCGAATGCATACTGGTCAATTCATCGGGGCCTTATTTGGGGCGGGCCTCCAGCCACGCTTTCTCTTTTTTATAATGTGGTCTTTACACTGTTCGTACTTATTCTGCTGAATAAGGTGGTACAAATTGTTGTTCCCAGATATGCTTTGCGACCAGCAGAATTTGTTACCGTCTATACCATGCTTTCGCTGGCTACAGCGGTCGGCGGATTCGATACAATCCAAGTTCTGATTCAGGTCCTAGGGCATCCCTTCTGGTTTGCTACCCCCGAAAATGAATGGCGGCAGCTTTTCTGGCACCATCTGCCCAGATGGCTAACAGTTGATGATATGGTTGTTTTAGAAGGATACTATCACGGTGATTCAAATTTCCATACCCTGAACCATATTAACGGTTGGATACGACCAGTTCTAGGGTGGACAGTATTTCTGACGGCGATGGGATTCGTGATGATTTGCCTGAATAGTCTATTACGAAAACAATGGACAGAACATGAAAAGCTAACTTATCCAGTTATTCAGCTTCCGCTTGGAATGATAAAGCCCTCTGATTCCGGTCTACTTAGAAGTCGTATCTTGTGGTTAGCTTTTGCCACTGCTGGAGGGCTGAATATGATAAATAGTCTCCATTACATCTTTCCTTCAGTGCCAGAAATCACGTTTTACGCTGATATTACCAGTCTTTTTGCGCACAAGCCATGGAATGCCATTGGCCGTATGCGCCTTCGTTTTTTTCCCTTTGCCATCGGACTTGCTTTCTTCATTCCGTTAGATCTTTCATTCTCATGCTGGTTCTTCTTTTTATTCTGGAAAGGACAAAATGTTCTGGGAAGTATTGCGGGCTGGCAGAGCCTTCCCAACTTCCCTTACAAAGAAGCCCAGTCGTCTGGATCCTATCTGTGTATTGGCGTTCTCGCTCTCTGGCTGAGTAGATTCCACGTGAAAGCGATAGTCAAATCTGTCTTCTTCCGGAATCACCGAATCGATGTCACCGAACCAATGTCATACATTACCTCCATCATCGGCCTGATAAGTGGGATGCTACTGCTGATTATTTTATCTTGTCAGGCGGGTATGTTGGCTTGGGCGGCTGTTCTCTTCTTCGGTATCTTTTTCCTGCTTTCCATAACCGTTACACGCATGCGGGCTGAACTTGGGCATCCAGCACACGAACTGTACTGGCGAGGGCCAGACGCCATCATGCTCACCTCACTTGGTCCCAAACGGCTTGGCATGTCGACTTTGAGCGTAATATCCTTGTTCTGGGGATTTACACGCGCACAGCGGGGACATATGATGCCCCATCAACTTGAAGGATTCAAGCTGGCGTCTGGTACATCATCTCAACCGACAGGCCGTCTAATATGGGCGATGATGTTAGCTACTATTGTAGGTGCTTTTGTATCTTTCTGGATCTTGCTTGACACTTCTTATAGAATGGGAGCGCTACGTGCGCGATGGGGAGGGGAATCGCTACAACGGTTAGAAAATTGGATTAGTCATCCAACAGGTACAGATATACCTGGCACTGCGTTTATGCTGATTGGGTTTTTACTGACCTTAGTTCTGATGGCATTGCGATTGCGGTGGATTTGGTTACCATTCCATCCAGTTGCCTACCCTCTCGGTAGCTCCTTCACTTTAAGTTGGCTTTGGTTTTCAATCTTCATAAGTTGGCTAGCAAAATGGTTGATTCTAAAACATGGTGGTTTAAGCATGTACCGCCGTCTCACTCCGTTTTTTCTCGGTTTAATATTGGGTGAATTTGTCATTGGTGGCGGATGGACAATTATCGGTTTAATAATGCAGATACCAGTTTACGTTTTCTGGCATTGACACTCTAAATGCCAGATTAAAAAGGAAAAAGGAGAAGTATGTATGCCAGCAACTGAGTTTGATCCTGATCTCATCAAAAATGCGTTTCGTAAGTATTTGAAGGGATTTTATGCTGAACACTCTCGTCAGATGAAATTCTGTGGAAATACACCTGAATCATTTGTGGAATGGAAAAAGAGCGCACAACAGCGTGTATTAGAGCTTTTGTCGATTGATCATCTGCCGGTAGAAACACCTGAAATGCGGATCATAAAGGAAGTCAAGTACGACAATTATACGGTGAAGAAAATCCAGTATCAGACCTTACCCGAACTGATTGTTCCTGCCTACCTTTTCATACCTGAGAATTGTTCCTCTCCGTCGCCAACTCTACTTTGTCCACCAGGGCATGGTAGCGGTATTAACCAAGTCATTGATGAAGAAGGTGCCTATCATAAATATCCGCATGTTTTTGCTGAAGCGGGGTATATTACCTTGGTTCCGGAACATATCAGTTTTGGGGAAAGATCGACATCTGGTCAAGGTGAATGCAGTTTTGATCATGAAGCGCTTAATCTGCTGGGATCGACCGTAATCGGATACCGCATGTGGGAACTTCAGCGCTCGCTAGATCTACTGGAGTCGCTTCCACAAGTTGATCCGGATCGAATCGGTTGCGCTGGTCTGAGTCTAGGTGGAGAAATGACACTTTATCTTGCGGCCTGTGATCCACGAATTAAGGTCGCTTGTGTGGCTTGTTTTCTTACTTCGTTTAAAGGCACTTTTCTCAAGGAAGCGCATTGTACCTGCGGTTACGTGCCGAAAATGGCACGCGATTTTGAACATGTCGACATCGCTTCACTGATTGCGCCTAATCCGCTGATGATTCAGGCGGGTAACCTTGATCCCAGTTTTCTGGTTGAAGACGCGATGGAAGCATATACCGAATTGTTAGAACTTTATCAGATGCTTGATGTTGCAAATTTTGTCACACTGGATGTTTTTGAAGGAGGGCACGAATTTCACCTAGATCCGGTACTGGCATGGTTCGAGCAGTGGTTCAAAGACTGAACTTTTTGTTTGATTTGGTGAATTAAATGTCAATTACTGTATCCTGTTTTCTCGTTTCTTTTATCTAGATTGATAAAATTCTTGTTTAGGTGTTAAAAATTTGATACTATGTCTGATAATTATGGAAGTGTTAAGGAACCCATCATAATGAAGTATAAAATCATTAGTTTATTAGTTTTGATAATAGCTGTTCATGGTTGTTCTTTATTGAAAGGTAAATCTGAAATGGCAGTCGAGAGTGAAGTGGTTGAAGAGAAGAGTGAAGAGATAGTTGTCATTTCAACGAACAAAGGAATCATAAAATTAGGGCTTTATCCCGAAGCCGCACCGGAAACTGTTGCTAATTTCGAAAAGTTAATTAATCAAAAATTTTATGATGGACTTACATTCCATCGTTATGTTTCAGATTTTGTCATCCAAGGTGGTTGTCCGCTCGGAACTGGTACTGGAGGGCCAGGATGGTCAATCCCCGGTGAATTCCAAAATTTGGAACTTAGTCAAAAAATGCCGAAACATCGTAAGGGAGTTCTTGCAATGGCTCGGTCTCAAGATCCCGATTCTGCTGGGAGTCAATTCTACATCTGTTTGGCTACGGCGTCACACCTTGATGGAAGCTATACATCTTTTGGGCGCGTCATCGAAGGTATTGAGGTGGTGGATGAACTACGCCAAGATGATGTAATGGAAACCGTACGTTTGGAGGAAAAATAAGATGTTACAGTTACAGAAATACCGGTTTTGTCTAGCTGTGTCCTGTCTTATGTTAACTAGTTTCCTTTTTTGTAGTTGCCAAAAAGAGGAAGAAAAACCGCCACCGCGACCTAGAGTCCGATCCCAAAGCAGCGGACAAGGTCAGGTAGCAGTGAAAGAAGAACCCAAAATTGATTACAACAAAACAATTGCAGTTCTGGAAACCGAAAAAGGCACAATTGAAATTGATCTGTTATATGATATTGCTCCTAAAACGGTTGAGAACTTTGCTAAAAAGGTAAAAGGGAGGAGATACAACCAAGCCAAGTTTTATCGTGTTGAACCAAAGTTGTTGATTCAAGCCGGCGCGCCGGTCTTTCAGACAGAGGAACTACCTATAGAAAGCAGTGATCGTAAGCATGTTAGAGGCACAGTAGCCATGGCAAAGGAGGCTGGTGCTTCTGTCTCCAGTGCCACTGACTTTTACATTTGCTTGACAGAACTAGTGCTAGATGAAGAATACTCAGTCTTCGGAACAGTTGTGAAGGGTATGGGTGTTGCGGATAAAATCGTACAAGGTGATAAGATCACACTGGCCACCCTCCGTACTGAAGATTAGCTGTAACTTTTTATATAATGGAAGTACGTCTAGGCTTTTAATTTCTACCGCTGCTATTGTGGGATGGAATGTCACGATAGCAGCGGTAGAGTTATTTATAGGTTTATATATTTCTTTAAGTTAAGGGGTTATGTGTATGGCTTTAACAGTTACCCGGATCGTACGACCCAGTCCTGTTTGGCAGGAAAGTTATGTTCGGGTCAAAAAAGGGCAACGAATGGTAATTGATGCTGACGGTCCATGGTCGCCGGATGCTCGAAACCGTACCGTATGGTGTGGCGCAGACGGCATTCCAAGCGTTATTGCCAGTGAGGATTTTCTGCTTCCAGGTACAAATGTTGGGGCTCTAATCGGAAAGATTGAAGATACCATTTTTGCTATTGGATCACGTTATGACGATGGTGCTCCCGCAGACGGCGTTATATTTCTTGCTATGAATGAAAATCCGGCACACAATAATCAAGCTGGACAGTTGCCAGCACAAATTATCGTATTTGATGAAGAAGAATCATAAATTAACAGGAGATTTCAATGGCTGAAGAGAAAAAGAACGAATCACCTGAATTTCCACCACTGGATTTTGAGACTTTGATTACTGAATACTCGACCACGACTATGGCCTATCTTGGAGGAATGCAAGATCCTGAAACTCAGGAACCAATCTTTAATTCGCAACTGGCCAAGCGGATGATTGACACAATTGATCTGCTCAAGGAAAAGACAAAAGGCAATCTGTCCACACCAGAAAGCAATTTTTTGGATAATACGCTCTATAGTTTGAAGATGACCTACGTTCGTGCGGTACAAAACTCTGCCAGCACTGAGTCGAGTACGGAAAGTGATGCGCCTGAGACGACTATCGACCCAGAAACTGACACTGAGGATTCGTCAGAAGGTTAGGGGGAAATGGGGATCAGCGTAGGAATTATTGGTGTTGGCAGTTTCGGTCCACAATTCATTAAGTTATTCAAAGTACATCCAGATGTAGATCGACTGGCGCTGTGCGATTTAAAGCCTGATCGATTATCACGTTGCTCGAAGGCACACCAAATTAGCGAGACATATTCGAGTCTTGATGATATCTGCAAGTCGGATCTTGATGCTTTGGCCATCTTTACCCAGCATTGGATGCATGCCCCTCAAGCTGTGCAAGCGATGAGAGCAGGAAAGCACGTTTACACTGCAGTTCCGGCAGCGCGCTCCTTGGATGAGTGTCATAATCTGGTTGAAACAGTAAAACAAACCGGCCTAATTTATATGAACGGTGAAACCAGTTTTTTTCGGCCCGATGCCGTGTTTTGCCGTAAAAAAGCAGAAGAGGATGCTTTTGGTGAGTTTATTCACTTTCAGTCAGAGTACTTTCACGATATCAGCCACGGCTTGTACGAGGTAGCCAAAAATCGATGGGGTGATCAGTGGAGTCGTGACAAAACTGGAGGCATACCCATGTATTATCCGACCCATTCCACTTGCTTCCCAATCTCTGTTATGAAAGCGCATATGACTTCTGTTTCTGCGCAGGGGTATGTCTATCCAAATGATGACTGGTTTCGCCCAGACACTATTTCTGAGAATCGGTTCTCCAATCAAATTGGTCTCTTTGCCATGAGCAACGGTGCGACTGCCCGAATTGCCGAGTTCAGACGAATTGGACACCCGGAAACCGAACGGGTTAGTGCTATATATGGTACTGAAGCGAGTTTTGAGCAGAATGCATCAGGGGCCATGTGGGCGAACAAAAACGGCATAGAAGGCGTAATACTGACAAAACACCATGAACCATTACCAGAAATGTTGGCCTTAGATTTAGGTGGACATGGTGGGTCGCATGCTTATCTGGTTAATGAATTTGTCGATTCGGTAAATAGAGAACGGCTACCACGAATCAACGTTTGGCAGGCCGTTCGATATTGTGCACCTGGATTTGTCGCCCATGAATCAGCTCTAAAAGATGGCGAATTGCTAAAGATACCAGATTGGGGAGCCCCCCCGAATTAAACTGATGGCTTATTACTATCTCTAACATGGTTCTAATTGATTTTGAAATTTTCTGTGTTGTCGGATGAAAATTTTTACCTGCCGTAATTTCCTCCTGTCTTCCATTGCCCTTTTTTCCTTGATCCATATTGGGATAGCTACCCCACCCAATCCATACAACTTTTACCAATACAATCCGGGACATGACCAATTCCTTCCTAGGTCAGACCAATCCCACTCAGAGTTCCAACACGCCCTTCAGGGATGCTGTGATACTCGCAGAACTGGTGTTCTGCAAGCTGATGGCACCGAATACGTTCTGGGAATTAAGATCGATTTTCCTGATCAGCCAGGTCAAAGATCCAACACTGATTTTGACCGATACCTGTTTTCTGATGACGGGATTTCACTAAAAACTTATTACCGCGAAGTTTCATACGGAAAAATGAACATTGAATCGGGCCCCATGGAGGGAGTTGTACCGAAAGGGAATCAGTGGGTTCGCGCCAAGAAAAAGATGGGATATTATGGCCAAGGGAAAATTAACAAAAATCTTTATCTTGAGTTGTTGGTTGAGGCTTGTCAGGGTGTTGACCCATTTGTTGATTTTAGCGAGTACGACCGAAACGACGACGGGATTGTCGACCATGTTTTTCTGATTCATGCAGGTGATGATGAAGCTTCCACATCAACGGGAACTTTCGGGGATAATATCTGGTCCATCCTGTTGCGTCCTGTCAACAGAAGGTTTGATGGAGTTCTTGTAGAATCGGCCATCGTGGTAGCAGAAGAACCCAGTTTTGACCATCCGCATTTGGGGATCTATTTTCATGAATTCTTTCACGATTTCGGAGCGCCTGATGTTTATGGTTCTACCATGGTTGATCAACGAGATCATAAGTGGGGATTAATGGGAATGTTCGGTCCATATCAAGGAGATTTAGTCAATGGCCTGGGAAACGGTCTGAATCCGAGCCATATTATTGGCTATCTGAAATGGGATTTCGATGCGAATCCTGACAATGGTCAACTTGGTTGGCTGGAGCCGATAACATTGAAAAAGAATACTCCTAGGCTTGAAGTTCCTAACTTTGAGCTGAATGACGTTATGTTCAAAATCGATACATCTAGTAAAGATGAGTATTTTTTAATTGAAAATAGATTTCGCCAATCTGGTGCAATCTACGATCGCAAATTGCCAGAATCAGGGATTTTGATTTGGCATGTCGACGAAACACAAGTCAGGCCAAGTTATAGCATTGATGCCGCCGGCCAAATTTGGCTTGAGGACCCTAATGATCCGGATCACCAAGATTATCAACACATCACAGTCGGTGCGGCCTTTTCAACTGATGATAACGAAACGTCATTTACACCGTCAACGAAACCAAGTAGCAGTACCGAGGATGGATCAGCTACTGGAATTTCGATCACTAATATCAGTCAAGAAGGTCAGATTATGACCCTTGATGTCTGGTTTGGAGATACATATGAACCGAATAATAATCTGTCCTCAGCCTACAAGATTGAATTGGATCAATCATATGAGTCGTTCATTTCTGCCACTGACGATGTCGATTTTTATCGTATAGATGTTGCCGGACCAAAATTCATCATTATAGAACTGTCTAACATACCAGATAGCTTAGATTACCAGCTTTCGCTGCGAAACGAAGAGGGGTTTGAAATTAAGCAAGGAGAACGAACTGGCGACACAAAACTTATTGGTTATCGTACTAAATCAGAAAGGAAAATCTATGTTGTTGTTAGACCAAAACATGGGTTTGATCAATTTAATTCTTACCGTTTGCGAGTCAGTAATGCAGAGTCGATACCCAATTCACTAGTACTCGATAATGTCAGAGTTTATCCCAATCCGGTTTATGGATTAGATCGGATTACTTTTAATTATGTTATCCCTAGCCGCAATTTGCAGTTTGCTGAAAAGGTAGATCTAGAGATATATACCATCGATAAGAGCTTAGTTTATACCGATGAACACAGGGATGTTATTGGCTCTAACCGATTTGAAGTGAGTGTCAATCAGTTTGCAAATGGAATTTATGTGTATATGATTCAGGTGCAAAAAAGAGCAGAATTAGTTCAGAAGTTTGGTAAATTCGCAGTGGCGCGATAGCTTAATTAGGATAAAAAATGAAAATTGTAGCTGTTGATCCCTTTTATCTTAAGATGCCTGATATTACCACTGATGCTGACGGCACTCAAGACACGCTAGCTGTTCGTGTTCGAACGGATGAGGGTATAGAAGGATGGGGCGAATGCGATGCCTCACCGCTGGTTTCGCTCGCAACTTATTGTTGCCCGATGTCACATGGAAACATCATCAATATTCGTCAATCACTCATAGGGGAAGTCCTTGGCGGATCTGACGATATCCTTCGATTGCACAAAAAAGTTTTGCGGAACGCATTGGATATCCAACAGATTGATCACGCCTATAGCGGTACCGATATTGCGCTCTGGGATATTGTTGGACAGAAACTTAAGAGACCGGTTTACCAGTTACTTGAAGATCAGTTTAGATTTTTATCAGATGGTATCGGTTACCCAAAGATTCCTTATGCTTCTGTGCTTTTCGGTGACACACCGGAGACCACTTTTCAAATAGCAACTCGTTTGAAAATCCAAGGCTTCAAGGCGGCCAAATTTGGATGGGGGCCAATGGGAAAGTTTGATGAACAATACGATATTGAGTTAGTTGAATCTGCTAGAGAAGGCATGGGGAAATCAGCACAGATTATGATCGACGCTGGTGTCGTCTGGGGATCTGATTACAAGACAGTATATGATCGAGCCAAGGCATTCTCCCAGTTTTCGCCTACTTGGCTGGAGGAACCATTAGCTCCAGAAGCTATTGAGGCATACGGGACACTTTCAGCCCTGAATCCACCCGTTCCGATTGCTGCGGGGGAAGGATCTGCCACCTTTCGTATGGCTGAGGATTTAATCCTACACGGTAGAATCGATTATGTACAGATTGATGTCGGGCGTGTATCTGGGATCACAACTGCGGCAAGAATTCGTCAACTGGCTGAACAACAAGAAGTTCAATATGTGAATCATACCTTCAAAAGCCACTTGAGTCTTGCCGCTTCACTTCATGTTTTTGCGACTAACGAAGATTTTAATCTGCTTGAATATCCGGCAGATGGATCAGAACTGTCACAGAGGTTGACAACCGAAAAGTTGGAAGTTGGATCTGACGGACAGGTGAGGTTGACCGATCAACCAGGGATCGGAGTGAAGGTTGATCTAAACACGGTCCGTGAATTTCTGGCACCAGTAAAAATTGAGATTAATGGCACTCCTATTTTTGATCAGTCGGTTCTGTAGTTGTTTTTTTTTCTTTTTGGCCAACAAAATATACAGCCGATGCCAGAATATGTGAGTGTTTGTTTATCATCAGAATATAATCGATCAAAATAATGGGGAAAGTCAGCCAACCGATGATCAATGAAATTATTTTAGCTGCTAAGAGGTTGCCAAACGATAACATCAATCCGACATATTCACGGAAGATCCAGTGTAATGAAGCCGTTGGTCCTGCACACGCGCCACTTTCGATCTTTATAAAGGCAGAAAAGAGATGGTTGAAGCCAGGGACAGTATAGCGTTGGTAATCGTGGGGAGATGCATGAAAGCCCTGCAAAAAAGGGACCGCAGCACAAACATAACCGCCAGGTTTGAGCACCCGATAAATTTCATCGACGATCTGCTTCGGTTCTAATACATGCTCAAGTACCGCTTCATTAATTATTGCATCAAACACATTATCATGAAACGGTAATTGATGACCATCGCCGACTATATCAACGTTTGAGTTAGCTTCAATTTCCAAGGTAATTACGTTCGGTGCACGCCGGTCAGTACCAGATCCCAGATCCAAAATTTTCGCCTCTGCTCCGAGCTCATAAATCTTGCGCTTTACCGCACGATTCCAGCGAAATGCCGGGTATGGACAGCCCATAAAAATCGACATGGATTTTGATTTCCGCAGAAAACCTTTAAGCTTTTGAATCTGATTACTCATAGCCGTTTTTCAGAAATGGATTTGGTTTTCTGTGATATAATCCTCATCGGGAAGAATGCCCAAACCGGGCTGGTCCGGTATGTCGGCAACAGCATCACGAATTTCTATTCCGTGAGCGACCATTGATTCGAGGAAAACGGGGGCGTTTAGTTCAGGAGGTAAGATAAAATCAAGGGTAGAAAAAAGATGAAGCGATGCTACAAAACCGATACCAGCTTCAGTTAATCCGCTACCGAGTAGCTCAATCGAGTTGGCTTCTGCAATATGAGCTGTTTTTAAGCATTCACGCAAACCTCCCGATTTGCAAAGTTTCAGGACAACGGCGTCAGCGCATTCTAGCTGAATAATTTTAGCCAGATCATAGCTTGAGAAACAGCCTTCATCGACTGCTATCGGAAGGTGAGAATTTTCGCGAACGCGTTTTAGGCCAAACCAGTCCTGGCTCAAAACTGGTTGTTCAAAGACCGCTATTTGGCGAATGTCACGAATTCGCTCGATAAGATCAATTGCTTGTGAAGGGATATAGCTTTGGTTAGCATCAATCCAAAGTTTTGCTTCTGGAGCAGCATCATGTACAGTACGGAGCCTGGCTTCATCTAGATCAGGTTCACCGGCAACTTTTACCTTGAAACATTTACAGGGATCAAGCGCTTTGGCTTGCATGGCCATAACTTCGGGGGTGTCAATACTGAGTGCATAACATAATGAATGTCGGCTGTGACGCTTGCCACCAAGTAGGACGTGGATAGGAACGCCAAGAATTCGACCAGTCAGATCATGGAGAGCGATATCAACTGCCGCTTTGGCAAAAGGATGCCCGTTGCTGACAGCCGGTTTGAGTGTAGTATTAATTTCATCGGTAATTCTGAGGATTTCAAACGGATTTTTTCCGATCAGTATAGGAGTGATGTAACTCTGGATGGTGGATGTGATGGATTCGGTTGTTTCATAGCTCCAAGATGGTAGTGCACGTTGTTCACCCCAACCGAAGTAACCATCATCCGTTGAGATCTTAACGAAGATGTGATCTCCGGAGCTTTGTTGATCCCCGACAAAACCAGTTCCGATGTTGAATTTGGTCTTTAGTCCAATTTTGGTGGGAAAAACATCAACCTGCGTAATTTTTCTCATTATAAATTTCCTTTTGGAGATCCTACTTAATCTATCA
This sequence comes from Candidatus Poribacteria bacterium, assembly GCA_012963885.1. GTDB lineage: Bacteria > Poribacteria > WGA-4E > WGA-4E > UBA9662 > UBA9662. The sequence goes on from DTUY01000041.1 coordinate 14,084, forward strand.
CACCATACACTGGTTAATCAATCATGAAATTCATCAAGGTTTGGATTTCTAGTTTTGTAATTACAATGACATTCAGCACTAACAGCTACAGTTCGATTAAAGAAGAATTCGCACGAATTCTAACACTCTCAGAATCCGAAAAACGGATGATGTCGGTAAACGAACCGTATTCGTATGAAAATTATATTACTTTCGCATTGATAGCTTCTGGTGTCATAGATAGAGAAATTCCTCGTTACAAGGAAATCGTAGATAAATTGGTTTTTGATCTGAATACCGATATTGAATCAAAACAGGTTAGCGATGGAAAAGATACACTGGCGGAGTTCATTTTAGGCTATCTGCATCGCCGACTCTTTCGCCAGTATTTTGCCAATCAGACTAAGATTGATGAAATGTTATGGAACCGCAGGTTTAATTGTGTTTCGTCATCGGTACTATACACTGCTATATGCCGAAATTTTGGCATTAATATTACCGGCCTGGTTGTGCCTGATCACGTTCTGGTACAGCTTAGAATGTCAACAACAAAAATTGATATCGAAACCACTATCCGTTATGGGTTTGATCCTGCGTCCAAAAAAGAGGTCTTGGATCATTTAGGCAAACTCACTGGGTTTGTTTACGTTGACCAAAAGAATTACAAACAGCGATCGGAAATTAGCGACCGACAGATGATTGCCCTAATTTATTCGAATCGTTATAAAGCGTTGAACGATCAGAAACGTCATGCTGAAGCAACCCGAGTATTGTATGCAGGTTGGCAACTGGCAGGAGATTTGCCAAGAACCCTAAATACGTGGGAAAATGGAATTAGCAACTATATTATTTCACTTGATCATCTCAAACGCTTTTCAGACGCACTTTACGCCATTAATCTTGTAACTGAGAAGTTTCCAGCTTTGAAACAACCAGCTGAACTTCGTTACAACATCTATCTTAACTGGAGTTATCATACCCTCAAGGCTAAGCAGTTTGAACTTGGAACAGAGATTGTCCAAGAAGGACTAAAAGCATATCCAAGAGATCGGAAACTGATGCAGAATTTGAAAACGGCTTATGTAAGCCAGACACGGGCATTGGTTAAGAAACGTGATTTTAATAAGGCCAAATTGACTATTGAAACAGCGCGACAACTCTTTCCGCGCGAAAATAGCCTTCAGAAACTAATGGTCAATCTGATAGTTGAAGAGACTAAGGATTTATCGATTGATAAGGCTGTCGAAGTCTATCGTAACGCTCTAAAACAATATCCACGGGACAAAGTGCTGCAAGATGGACTCGCTTTCCTATATATCGAACCAGCACAAAAATTGGCGAATCAGGGTAAGTTTGAAAAGGCTATTGCTTTGCTGGGTCAAGGAGAGGAAGCGACACTGAACATACCTAAGATTACTGAATCAAAGAAAGGGATTTACAATAACTGGGGGCTCGCATTGGCAAAAACTCAGGACTTTAGCAATGCAAAGTTGGTCATCGAACAGGGACTCTTAATTGCTTCGACTTCCGAATCGCTGAACACTAATTGGGATTATGTTATGTTGGAGTTTGCCCAGTTTGAATATAAGAACAACCGTTTTGAAGAGGCGATTGAAATCTTAATAGAGGGAATGCAACGCCGAAGAACAAACCGGAACAAGTATCTGCAATTAATTGAGGGGTATTATAATGATACAGCTGTTAATATGCTCCAACAGGGACATCTCCAGCAGGGAATTGACCGACTTCAAGCTGGTTTAAAACTGGTTCCGCATAGCCGAACGCTCCGAGAAAATTTGGGACTGGCAACTCGTCAAAAAAGTCAGAAGTAATATTGAATAATAATTTGATTACACAATTTTTTTGTTGTATATTTAGACTGCGATAATTTATGAAGGAGCTTGTTATAATTGTCCTTCTATTTGATGAAGAAGGACCTATAATCCAGAATGTTTAATATCTTAGATCGTGCAACCGTGATGGGGAAGTAAACTGTCCACAATATGTGTTATTATTTAACCCGTCGAGTTGAATTTGAGGCTGCACATTACTACCGGATTCCTGAGCTTAGCGACGAGGAAAATTACGATCTTTTTGGTCCAATGTCAAATCCGAACGGGCATGGGCATAATTATGTTCTGATGGTGACAGTTAAGGGGGCTGCTACCGCTTCGGATGGTATGCTAATTAATATAAAGGATTTGGATGGTATCATCCGGAAACGCGTTGTTGCTGAATACGACCATAAAAGCATCAACCTACAACATCCAGCCTTTATTCAAGATCTCTACCTGCAGCCAACCAGTGAGAATATTGCTATTCAGATTTGGCAGTCGTTGATCCCTCACCTGCAGAATGCAAAATTACACCTTGTTCATCTTTACGAAGAATCTGCACTTTCTGTTGAATACTACGGAGAAGGTCAAATGGTCTATTTAACAAAAATGTATGAGTTTAGCGCTTCCCATCGTCTCCATAGTATTGCACTCACGGACGAAGAAAACAAAGAAATTTTCGGCAAATGCAATAATCCATATGGTCATGGTCATAATTACGTACTGGAAGTTACTGTCAAAGGCGAGGTCAATCCAAAAACAGGTATGGTGGCAGATATAGATCTGCTCGATCAAATGATTGAAAAACAGGTTTTTTCTCGTTTCGATCATAGGCACTTGAACTTGGATACAGTTGAGTTTGAAAAGGTTAACCCGACATCTGAGAATTTTGTTCGAGTTCTTTGGGAGATTGTAGAACCACACCTAAAACCTGTCGCTTTACACCGCCTCCGTTTACAAGAAACACCCAAAAGTTATTTCGATTATTATGGAAATTAAATACGAATGAAACAATATGATTTGGATGATGATCTTGTTCAGATTGACGCCAAGCTTGAGTGTCTTTACAAAGGGATAGTTGAGCAGATTGAAGAAGACCCCGCTCGTCAAGGTCTGATTAAGACCCCATATCGTGCTGCAAAGGCCTTGCAATTCTTAACACAAGGCTATACGCAGAATGTTGATGCAATTGTCAATGGAGCCATTTTTGATGAAGAGTTTGACGATATGGTAATTGTCAGAGATATTGAGTTTTACAGCCTGTGTGAACACCACATCCTACCGTTCTTTGGTAAATGTCATGTTGGGTATATTCCCAACAAAAAAATTGTTGGGTTAAGCAAAGTCCCTCGAATTATTGATATGCTTGCCCGCAGGCTACAGGTTCAGGAGCGTTTGACGGACCAAATTGCACAGGTTGTAAATGAGTTGATTCAACCTCAGGGAATTGCTGTTGTTATGGAAGCGCAACATATGTGTATGATGATTCGTGGCGTAGAAAAGCAACGTTCCAGCACCATTACCAATGTGATGCTTGGGACGTTCCGCGAAAAAGACTCAACTCGCGCTGAGTTTTTACAGAGCATTAAGTAATTGTATGGTTTTACACTAGCTAATGAGGAAAAGCGTGATTGAAGGAAAAGTTGCAATTATCACGGGCGCATCGCGTGGCGTGGGTAAGGCAACCGCTATGGCTTTAAGCAGACATGGAGCCAGCGTGGTTCTTGCCGCCCGAACACAAAATGAACTCGAAACAGTGGCTGATGAGATTCAGGCTAACAGTGGTGATGCAATCGTCATCAGAACTGATGTGACGCTTTTAAATCAAGTACAGCGACTAATCAATCTGACACTTGATCATCATGGAAAAATTGATGTCCTTATTAATAATTCGGGAATTGGAATATTCGAGTCTGTTACCGATTCGGATATAGAAAATTGGAACAAAGTGATCGACAGCAATCTTAAAAGCGTTTATCTGTGTTCAAAAGCTGTATTGGCACCAATGCTTGAACAAAAATCCGGTCAGATTATCAATATTTTGTCAATTGCTTCCAAAATCGCTTTCCCGTTCTCCAGTTCTTATTGTGCAGCAAAAGCGGCGGCGTTAGCCTTCACAAAAGTTCTTCGGGAGGAGATTCGAGAACACGGCATACGAGTGACGGCGGTGTTACCGGGATCAATTAATTCTTCCTTCTGGATTGGTATGGAACATCATCCAGACTTTGACTTAATGTTAACACCGGAACATATTGCCAAGACGATTGTTGATATTGTGGAATCACCGGACGATATGACGATTGAGGAAGTAACCGTTACACCGCCACTTGGCATCTTATAGGATTGATCAAACGTTTCTGTAGAGGAGATTGCCGAACTTTTGGCGGATCACTACCTTTTGGATTGATCTGCGATTCACTTCCTCTACTGAAATGATCAGCTGGTTCGTCTCAATTTGTGTGTCTTTTTCTGGAATTGTTCCAGTTCGACTAAGTATATAACCAGCAATTGTTTCATAATTACCACTTGGGATTTTCAATCCGAGAAAGAGTTCATTCATTGTCTCAATTTCTGTCCTTCCTTCGCATTCCAGCGTCTTCGAATCAATCTGCCGAATATTCAAGTCCATATCACGCTCATCAGCAAACTCACCAACAATCTCTTCAACTAGATCTTCAACCGTAACCAACCCAATGATTCCACCGTACTCGTCTACTACAAAGACCATTGTATTACGGCTTTTCTGGAGTTCTTTTAGTAAGATACTCATATTCTTGGATTCTGGAACAAATTGAACATCTCGGCGAATAAGAGATCCAATTGTTTGGATGTCATCTTCAGCATAAATCACATCCAGTAAATTAACAATACCGATGACATTGTCAATCCGACCATCATAAACTGGGACACGTGAAAATCCTGACTCTGATGCGATGTTCATGAAAGTCTCAACATCAGTGTTTTGAGGAACTGCAACTATTTTCACGAGCGGCACCATCATCCGTTCAACGGTTTGTTGCTGCAGATCAAGGAAACTGTGGATCATACGCCTTTGGTTCCGTTCGATTAAACCGGATTGTTCACCCATGGTTGCGAGCAAGCGTAACTCGTCACGTTGGGCATCTTTTGATTCCCGCTGATGACTTTTAACAATGGTTTTCATGAAGATATTTGTAATAAACGTGACACCCACGACAACTAGACTTAAGACTGCTTCTGAAAATCGGAGGAAATATGCATAGCGCAATGTTAATCTTTCCGCTTTCGAACGGAATATTGTCTTCGGAAGGATCTCAGCAAAGATCAAGACCAAAAGTGCAGTAATCAGCGTTGCAATAAGGGCGTTACTTAACTGTAGTTTCTCGATTATTTTACTAATTGATGCAAATTTTCCCAAGATTGCGATGACTAATAGAAGTCCAATCTCGGTTGTGATAACATGCATTAAATTTGTTCCGACAAGAGTCATACCCAGCATCTTTTCTGGTGATTCAATAAGACGTTTTACCAACTTGGCACGCTTGTTACCATTTTTGGCTAGTTGATTGATTTTGACTTTGTTGACGGAAACTAGTGCAGTTTCTGAACCGGCATAGAAAGCGGTTAAGGTGAGGAAAATCACCAGTGCAATACTTAATAGGACGATCGTTTTTAAATCTGTTGGTGCCGATGAATCATGATGCGAAGGAGCTGCACCAATTAGGAAAAAACAAAAAATTAGGATAATGAAAACTTTCGAGGATCGTAGCTCCATCAGTCATCCTGCGTAGGAGGCAGTTTCATAATTAGCGCACTTATTTGATTGGCGTTGATAGCAGCAACCTCAAATTCGATACCATTCCCACCTGAAATTTTTTCGCCAACTGAAGGAATACGCCCGAAGAGATCGAAAGTGTAGCCACCAACAGTATCTGCTGTTGCTTCATCAATTCCAAGATGGAACTGCTCATTGAGTTGTCGAATACTAACACGTCCGGAAACCTCAAACAACGATGCATCACTTGTAGAACGGATGATTTCCGGCAAATCGGTATCAATATCGTGCTCGTCAATGATATCCCCGATGATTTCTTCAATAATGTCTTCTACGGTTACCAGACCGGAAACACCTCCATATTCATCTAGTAAGATCGCCATTTTGGTTTTTTCTCTTGTTAAATCTCGAAGGAGATCGGCGTTTTTTTTCGTTTCAGGGGTAAAAAACGGTGGGCGGATTAAGGTACTTGAAGAGTTTGGTTTAGAAGATTGATATTTGGCCAGAAAACTACCAGCAGTCATATCACAAATTTCATTACGTGGCCAAGCAGGTAAGTCCTTTATGTAAAAGATACCACAGATATCGTCAATATTTTTTCGGTAAACTGGGATACGGGAAACACCAATTGTTTGTGCGGTATTGATTAGATTCTGAATTGTAGAATCAGTGTCCATAGCAATCATCTCAGTTCGTGGCACCATGATTTCTTTGGATTCGATACTTTGCATTTCCAAGATGTTTTTCAGTATGTTTTGTTCATCCAGGTGGAATTCACTGTATGGATCTCTGTCACTCACAATTGCTTTAAAGTCTTCAGTGGTCATCCGTTCTTCTTTAGAAATATCACCCCCGCCAAAGAGTAGCATCAGTGGATCTGTAATTCCTCTGAGAACAACACGAAACGGAGAAATAAGAACTGAAAATATCCAGAGTGGGCGGGCAGTAATTTTTGAAAAACCTTCAGCATACTTAATGGCGTATGTTTTGGGACTAATCTCACCGACAATCAGCAACAAGATTGTAATAGTAATGGTAGCAATGATTATCCTTAGCTCAGAAGGCCTAGAGCCAATGATAGCGGAGGCGGTGAAGGCCTGAAAAGCCGTGTTAACGAAAGTGTTACCAAAAAGAATTGTGATGAAGAGACGACGCGGATTGTCAACAAAATTGACAATAGTAGCACTACTCTTTCCATATTCATGACGAAGACGCTCAATCTGAACCTTACTGAGTGCGCAAAGCGCAGTTTCGGAGCCAGAAAAAAAAGCAGATAGCAGCAGCAGCAGCCCCAATCCAATCAGGAGGGGCAATAGTTGTCCAATCTCTTCCATTAAGGTAGGCAATATACTGCGTAATATATTACAATATCGTAATCTCCCACAGCAATTGCCCTAATTCTAGCATATTATGTAATTATACAGCAATAGGAAATAACAGCTTCCACAGAGGAGAGTAACTCATGACAAAACTCAAACAAATGCAAAAGATTGAGCGTAGCGGCGTTGTAGCTATTATTCGAGCCAGTGATGCATCTCTGTTAATAGAGGTTGTCGATGCTATCCAGGCAGGTGGTATCGACATAATTGAAATCACTATGACAACACCAAACGCGCTTGGGGTTCTTGAGGAAGCCGTAGCAAAATTTGGTGACGAAGTATTGCTTGGTGTTGGATCCGTGCTGGATGCTGAAACAACGCGAATCTCTATTCTTTCGGGCGCAGAATTTGTGGTGAGTCCAGTAACAAGACCTGATGTTATTGAAACCTGTAATCGCTACGGAAAAGTGGTAATGCCAGGTGCGTTTACCCCAACAGAGATCCTAACAGCATGGGAAATAGGCGCTGATTACGTTAAGGTTTTTCCGTCAAGTGTTGCTGGTGCACGTTATATCAAGGAGATAAAAGCACCTCTACCGCAAATAGAGCTAATTCCAACAGGCGGTATTACAATAGATAATGCTGGAGAGTTTATTGCTGCTGGTTCTTCTGCGCTGGGAGTTGGTAGTGGGCTTGTAAATCAAAAGATTATCGCTGAAAGGGAATTTGAAACTTTGACGGAAAATGCCAGCCGCCTAATTCAAACTGTTCAGGAGGCAAGAAATTCCTAATAATCATCATATTTTGTGGTTCTAAAGTATTATCCCCAAGTATAACGAAAAAAAGGGAGTACAGGAGTTGACACAATTTGTCATTTTGTGCTAGGATTTCAGAGTTGACGCGGGTTCCCGTATTAAGATGGCAATTGAAAACCCCAACGAGCGTATGAAATTTAACGAAAAACTTCAGGGAAAATATAAAATTGAGCGACTCATTAATAAAGGTGGGTTCGCTCCTGTTTTTCAAGCAACGGAAGAATTTGTTGGCCGAAGTGTCGCCATCAAGATGATTCCTAAAGCGTCATATCCTCAGAACCGTCAACGTTATCTTCTTACCGAAATGCAGACAATGGGCATGACGTGGGGGCATCCCAATATTGTTGCTATTCATACAGTCGAACCCGGAGATGATGAATGCTTCGCCTACATTGTGATGGAGTATGTTGATGGAGATAACTTAAGTCATATTCTCAGTAATGATCCACTTCCCCAATTCAGAGCAGTAACGGTTGCCCTAGATGTTTGCCGTGGATTGATGTTTGCACACAAGCATAGTATTATTCATCGAGACATCAAACCGCAGAACATCATGATTACCAGCGATCAAACAGCCAAAATCACTGATTTTGGGGTGGCACGAATTTTAGAGGAGGCAAGCCAGTATACAGGTACCGTCACTGGTACACGCAAGTATATGGCACCTGAACAGCATGGAGGGAATTATGATACGCGGGTGGACCTTTATTCAACTGGCGTGATTATTTATGAGATGCTTACTGGTAGATATCCCTTCCTAGCTACCGACATAGATAAAGTCAAAGTTAAAAAAGAAGAAGGGAAATTTGATTTCCCTCAAGGGCTTAGACAAGATTTCTGCCAATTTTTGCACAAAGCTCTACAACCTCATCCAGATAATCGTTACCAGACAGCCGAAGAGATATATCAGGACCTAGATGCAATTCGGGAGTCAATGTACGCAGATCTAGCATCCAAGATGATAACCATAGAACATAAATTAGGTAAACATAAAACACTGAATCAGCACCGTGATAATCTCAGAATGTTACCCGAAGTCGCAGAAAAGATCGAGTTGCAGATAATTAATGAAAACCGTCAGCGAGAAAAAGAGAAAGAACAGCAGAAATTGAAATCGAGCGTGGAAACTCACCATCAACTTGCCATCGAAAATATTGAATTGTCACGACCACAGGAGACAATTAGGGAAGTCCAACAAATCCATCGTCTCTATCTTTCCAATGCCGATGAGGTAAGAGTTTCAGACCGAATTTTTGGCGATCTGTTGGACGCTTTTTCATCAAGTTGTATCCCATCAAAGTTTGAGAATTTAACTGAAAAGATTGCTGAATTTTCACCAGAGGATATCCATAAACTAAGACAATGGTTAAATAACCAATATCCAAGTCAGGACGCGCCGGAGGATGATAAAGTGAGTCGTCCGGAACCCTTGAGAGATATGCCTGAGCCAAATAGGAAAACAAAAGGAGATAGATATCCAACATCAATTGGTCAAGTTGAAGCATCGAACAAACCAGAGGTAGTTCTTTATAACCTACATCAGAGACTTGAAAGCATGCATGAAGTTAATGCGTTTGAAATGCTGCAGAACGCGCTCCGATATGCTAAAAGTGGAAAAGAATGGAAAGCCCGTAAGGAATATCGAGAGTTAGGCCACTTCTACCGAGGACAAGCTCAAGAGTTCTCAAAAAATGCAAAATCTCAAATTGCCGCTGATTTTTACAAAAGATCATGGCTTGCCTACCAAGCGGCAAATCGGGATAAAGAAGCCCGACGAAATGCTGAAGATGCTGGATGGCATTATGCTCAAGCTGCTACTGATCGTAGAATGAAACAGATTTGGGATGATGCGGCTAAACTTTTTCAATACTCAGCGGAAAACTATGGATTCGCCGAAAGATTACAACCGTCCCAAGAAAGCTGGGAAGGTGCCGCGACTTGTTATTTCAATGCAGCAGAAAATGAATTTTCTGTGAAACATTTTCGCAGAGCTTACGCCCATTGTGAAAAAGTAGTTGGAATTTCAAGCAACCTAATCCGTCCATCAAATGCTGTTACAGCAGCAAAACATTTGATGGAAGAAATCACCAAAGAATTTAGTGAGGAGAAACTCGAAAGGGAAGTTTCACAATAAACTTGCATGAGGTTAATTAATTGAATCCAAATGTCAAACCCAGTCATAATAATCTTAAATCTTTACTTTCTCACGGTGACGTTGCTGTTGGCACATTTGTAATGGAGTTTGCAGTGCCACAAATTGCAACGATCTTAGCAAGTGCTGGCGCGGACTTTATCATTATTGACATGGAACACACAACATTTACCATGCAAACAGTTGGTCAAATTATTCGGGCAGCCCGCGGTTCAGATCTACCATCCATTGTGCGGGTGCCATCTATTGAGCGGCATTTTATTTCCCGCGTGCTTGATGCAGGTGCTTCCGGCCTAATGATCCCTAGAGTCGAATCCTCGGACGATGTGGAACAAATTGTCCGTTTTGCCAAGTATAGTCCTGAAGGTGATCGGGGCGTTGCTTTTGGTATTGGTCATACCGACTATGGCGACTTCCGACAACTTGATGAGGCGAAATATTTGGCAGAAGCTAATGAGGATCTGGTTATCATCGGTCAAATTGAAACAGTAAAAGGGATTGAAAATATCGATAACATTCTGGCTATTGGTGGTCTTGATGTTATATTTCTTGGCCTTTATGATCTCTCTACATCTCTTGGTGTTTCGGGCGACCTTAACGGGAAATCCGTAGTTGACGCAAGCAAAAAAGTAATTAACAAAGCAAAAAAGAATGGAACTGTGATGGGTAGTTACGTCAACGATTTTGAAACAGGAGAACATTGGATTCATGATGGTGTTCAAATGTTCGCTTGTGGGAATGACGCTTTTTTAGTTACTTGTAGATTTGCAGAAGTGAACCAGAAATTCAAAAATGCATTTCAGGAGGTATCTTGATGAAGACTCGCAAGTTGACAATGGGACAGGCAACTGTCGAATTCCTAAAAAATCAGTATGTCGAGCGTGATGGAATAGAACACCAGTTTTTTGCCGGAATGTTTGGTGTTTTTGGTCACGGAAACGTTGCTGGAATCGGCCAAGCTTTACACCAATACTCTGATTCATTTCGGTTTTATCAAACCCGAAATGAACAGGCAATGGTTCATACGGCAGCTGCTTTTGCTAAAATGAATAATCGTCTTCGAACATTGGCTTGCTCAACTTCAATTGGTCCCGGTGCCACCAATATGGTGACGGCAGCAGCAGGAGCAACAATTAACAGAATTCCCGTTCTATTGCTGCCGGGAGATATTTTTTCAACGAGGCTTGTCGCACCAGTTCTACAACAACTTGAATCACCTGGATCTCAGGATATTTCTGTCAATGACTGCTTTAAACCAATCTCAAAATATTGGGATAGAATTAACAGACCGGAGCAAATTATCACTGCCCTTCCGGAAGCCATGCGTGTCTTAACTTCTCAATCGGAAACAGGAACGGTAACTCTAGCCATGCCACAGGATGTGCAGGCAGAAGCGTTTGATTATCCCGTCGAATTGTTCGAGAAGCGGATCTACAGAATCGCGCGTCCGTTAGCAGACCGGAACTTACTTCATCGAGCAGTAGCATCAATCCGCTCAAGCAAAAAGCCGTTGATTGTCGCTGGAGGTGGCGTCATTTACGCTGAAGCAACGGGACAACTAGCGAGTTTTGCAAAACAAACTGGAATTCCGGTTGTTGAAACCTTTGCTGGAAAAGGATCTCTTGTCTATGATCACCCGCAGTGCTTGGGAGCAATCGGAGTAACGGGAACTCCCGGTGCTAATATTGTTGCCCGCGAAGCGGATCTTATTATCGTTATTGGATCTCGCTTGAGTGACTTTACCACCGCTTCAAAAACCGCCTTCCAAAATCCGGAAGTAAGGTTTATTAACATCAATGTGGCGGAATTTGATGCCGCTAAACATGCTGCATTACCCATTGTAGCTGACGCCAAGGTCACTATAGAAGAGTTGGCGGAAGTATTACAGGATTACTCTGTAGATCAAGCTTATGCGCAAGAGATAATTAGATACCGGCAAGACTGGGAGTTAGAAGTTGACAGAACCCATCATTCTAATAATCAACCAATGCCGAGTCAGGGCGAAGTGATTGGTGCCATCAATACTTTTTCTGACCCGCAGGATATTATGGTCTGTGCAGCTGGCAGCATGCCTGGGGATCTTCATAAGCTCTGGCGAACACGTAACGCAAAGGGGTTCCATTTAGAATATGGTTATTCCTGTATGGGATACGAAATTGCTGGTGGATTAGGAGTAAAAATGGCAGATCCCAGTCGTGAAGTGTTTGTTATGGTAGGCGATGGATCGTATTTGATGATGGCTCAAGAAATTGTGACTTCGATTCAAGAAGGCTATAAATTGACCATTATTCTGGTCAACAATGACGGCCACGCGTCAATCAATGGCCTTTCCAATGCGACGGGAGCACAGGGCTATGGTACACGTTTTCTTTTTCGTCAAGATGAAACTGGTCAACTTGACGGAGGAAAGTTGCCAGTTGATTTAACTGCCAATGCTGCCAGTCTGGGTGCGAACGCTATCGAAGTTGATTCAATTATAGATCTAAGAGTTGCGCTCGACAAAGCAAAATCAGCTGACCGGACAACTGTTATTAAAATTGATGTTGATTTTGAGCCGCGAGTTCCAGGCTACGAATCATGGTGGGATGTCCCTATCGCAGAGGTTTCTGAGATAGACACAGCTCAGCAGGCGTACGAGGAATACCAGATCGCTAAACAGAACGAACGCTATTTTTTGGAAGATAAAAATTGAAAGCAAAAGAATTATTAGAGAAAGTAAGAGCTGGTGAAGCAATTCCATGCGACGTCACTGGTAAGGAAATTCCAGCGGCAGAATTTCTGAAATTTGTATTTAAAAAAGGAAAGCTCGCTCCACGAATGGGAAACGCGGAGGTACATTCGGTCATATCTGTGGAAGCCCAGAACGAGGACCCGTTAATCAAAGTTGAGTCACGTGGTCCTGATGTAAAGTTTGCACAGGGGGATGGTTAGGTAATTTCCCTTAATCTTTAGAAGTTCGAGGTTTGTTTAAGCATACTAAAATTTCAGGCTGTCAATTGGCAACCAAATGCCAGAAGTTTGATGCGCTAGGAACTTTTGTGCCTGTTCTCTTCGACCGATGATGCTGAGGCTAATTTGTTTGGACTTAAGTTTTTCCAGTACCTTTGCCGGTCTATAATTCCCTGCCAGATACTCATCAGTAACTAGGATAAAACGCCTCTCCGCATCCTCCCTGAATTTTACTTCCTCTGTTGCCCGGTATATTGAGTCTATCGCTTTCTCCCCACCGATACACCTAACTTTGTCGAAAACTTTTGTTATTTGACCTATCGATTTGGTTTGTTGGGTTACCTCGAAATCCCAGCCTAGTAGACCATAACCACGATGATGACGAAAGATAACCACACCAATTGTAAAATCCATGTTTTCTAGGTTAAGTACATCTATCATACTTTGGAGATGATTCCTCACCGATTCGATATCGTTCCGCATACTTCGGCTACCATCGATTAGAAAAACGATATCGACAATGTTTTTTGAGTGTGAAACAATATTGCGCGCAATTTTGACAAGCGAAGTGTTTGTTGAAAACAGATTGATACTTTTTACTCCCGGTAGTAATTTTTTTGTAACGAATGTATTTTTACTTCGAAAAAAAGGCTGTTGATCTTTGATTAAATCATCAGTTGATCTACTATAACCTGATTTAGGTGGAAAACCCCTATTGAGTTTTATGATAGAGTCTAAACCGTCAGTTATCGAAACATCACTAGCATTCAAGTCAGCAAGGAATTGATTGATTTTGACCGACTTTACCATAATTGGCGAAATTTTGGGTTGTTCAATAGTATCTTCTCTCTCGGTTGAAAATCGTGTTTCTGCCGCAATGCTTCTTCGTAGATCAGGTAAAATAGGGGGACGGACTCTCACACGTTTCCTAGGGGTGATTCGCAGTTCTCTGGGGAGATACTGGAGACTAACCGGAATTTTGGATTGCTCACTGTTCATGAACGATTTTTGTGTCTGTATCAATTGGACTAACAGTAGAATAATGATCAGGTGAGTGCCAATTGATATTGTCAGAGCTTTCAGAATGTTTTTCTGTAACGGCATCCTGGGAAATTATGTCAACATTTATAAAACTGTTAATATGTTAAGTTTGGAGAAAATCTATAATCAAAGAAAAATTATACCACGTCAAGCACTTTTGACGCTGGTTCCGTAGAATGATCGGAATTTTTATGGCTGAAATTCTGCTAATTCCTGTCGGATTAATTCGGCTGGCCGTCGTAGTCACATTGATTGGCAGCAGGATTTCAGGCTAACTACAGAATGTCAGACCTCGCCATTTCCTTCAGCTGCATGTTGATACTCAGAATGAACTTGGTATCATCGCTTCCAGCCAATTTTTACAATTGATTGGCACATTTTTCCGTACGGATGTTATATCAACTCGAATAAAACAGCACAGTACAGTTGGGGTACTCCGATTCTGCTCCAATCCGGACAATAGGTAGAAGCAAAAATTTTTATTCAGTTTCGTGACTACATTTCATTGCGCTAAAGAAACCAAATTAATATGCTTTTTGGATTACGCACACCGGACGAGCAAAGAAATACAGATGGGTTTAACTATCAATCCTTTCTTGTGCGACGTAATATATTTGGGATTTTACATCCACAGGAGGATATCGAAATCCGTTTAACACCACAGTCTAAACTTATCTTTTCACGTTGGACTGAGCAATTACGTCAACAAACGGAAACTGTCATAGATCAAGCTTACAGCGGAATGCCAGATTTAATAGTGCTGTGCTGATAGCCATGTTACTTGCTCAAAGAAGTACACTCCCGAATCATTTTTTGATGTACTTTGATAACAGCGGTATTTTACATGTTGCCGTTTCTGGCTTGCACGTTGGTCTCATCAGATTTGCCTGTTTCCTTATACTCTTACAGTTGGCGGTTGTATCCAGCCTATACTACAGACATGCAATCCTGATCAGATATATGTGTTTAGTAGGATTTCGTCCTTCTGTAATTCGAACAAAATTGATGGCTGCCCTAATTCTTAATGGCCAAGATTACCGATTGTGGCACCGATCTGATAAAAATATACTGGTAGTTGCTGCCCTGATAATACTTCTAGCGAAATCAGCGCAACTCTGGGACCTTGGATTCCAGCTATCTTTCGTAGCTACTTGCTCCATTATCTATTTTAACCCCAAGCTGAAAAAAATGTTGGTTTATATGAATTCTCTCAGGCCGAGGCGGATTCTATCCGAAAAAGCTTAATCGGATGGATACTGCTATCACTTGCTGTTTCGTTCGCAGCGCAAATTGCGATCATGCCGATTCTTATGAATGATCACCCCAATTTTATTAATTGTTAACGTTTTTTCCACCCTAATAGTTTGCCTAGTTATAAGTCTTCGTTATCTGGATTTTCCTGGAAACTCTTAATTTTTTTGGGAAACTGCTGGAAGTAATTATACCAGTATCCACTCTGAGCATCGGCTCAACCTTGGTCTATATTATCCTTATTTTAATGCTGGCAAA
>DTUY01000041.1:29536-36223 GCA_012963885.1 Candidatus Poribacteria bacterium
ACAATTAGGGAGCATTTGTGGATGGAAGCCAAATATCTAGCAGTGCTGAATTTCTAGACATGGTTAAACTCAAAGCCTCCATATTTTTAGTTGGGGAAGCAGAACTTGTATAGTTTGCCAGCCGATATGGTTTTAAAGCAATATATAAATCGCGCCATTGCAAGATCCTATGAACAGATCGGCTAGGTACCATCTAGGTGAAGGCAAATGGAAAGAAATATTGGCTATTTTATTGAATATAGTGTTCAAGGGTAACCTACCCTCGTTTTTTCTTGACAGTAAGCCATTGTCAAAGTACAATTTGCGCTTCTTTAGCTTCCAAAGTTAATTCTGTATAGTTTAAAAGGCAGGTTCTGATGGATTTGATCAAGCTCGAAGACTGGTCAACGTCCGATATCATAGAAACCGTTGATAGTGCGATGGCAATTAAGAGTGCACCAGAAAACTATACGAATTCCATGAATTACCATACTTTGACTCTCCTTTTTCAAAAAACATCGACGCGTACACGTTGTGCTGGGGAAATCGGTATGATGCGTCTTGGTGGCAACTCGGCCTATCTTGATTGGAGATCGACCAACTTTGCGCTGGCTGATTTGCGGGATGAAATGCAGGTCTTGTCGTCTTATACAGACTTAATTCTGGTTAGATTTTTGTTGCACAACGAGTTGATCGAAGCAATGGAAGGTGCTACCGTACCAGTAATTAATGGTTGTTGCGATCGTTACCATCCAACACAAGCAATTGGAGACTTGATGACAATAAAGGAGCAATTCGGTCGGTTTGAAGGGGTTAGGCTAACGTATGTCGGTGTACACAATAACGTCTGTAATTCACTGATTTCGGCTGGGATGAAAACGGGAATGCAAGTTACCGTCGTTACTCCAGAATTAAACCAGGCAGCGGAAGACCCCGATTTGCTATCGCAAGCAATACAAGCAGGAACTTGTGCAATTTCTGATCAGTTACAGGACGCCGTGCAAAACAGTGACGCCATTTACACCGATACGTGGATCGATATGGAGTATTTTCTTGATCCCTCATATGAGGAGGAAAAAAAACGGCGTATTGCTCAATTTATACCTTACCAAATTAACAAGGATTTGCTGAAAGATCAAGATGTCTTGGTAATGCATTGCTTGCCAGCGCACCATGGTTACGAGATCTCAACAGAAATGATTAGGGACCCAAGATCAATTGTCTTTGACCAAGCAGCGAACCGAATGCCTAGCATGCAGGCAATCATGCTGAAACTGGTTCAAGCTGACGGTTGATTATGTCACGTCGTTAAGCGTAAAAACACTTCTTCGATGGTCGTTTCTACGGTACGCATCTCTAAAAGTTGCCAGCCTTTGGCAATAATGGTGGATGAAATCTCAGATCTCGAATCGGTATCGGCTGGGTAGCTTACCCGGTAGATTGAATCCCGAATGTCAATTACATCTACTCTTGGGATTTCCGCTAACGTTGATTCTATTTCCATCGCGTTGCCCTGTATTTCCAAATCCAGCACGTTAGCGTTATTAAAGCTGGTTTGCGTGCTGCTATCTCGCTCAATTGAGCTTACTCCCCCATTCGATAATCGGATATCACCAGCAATTTCACCTTCGTTGATAATGATAACTCTCTCACACGTTAGGCTTACCTCGGCCAAAATGTGTGTGCTGAGAATGATTGTCCGATCTTTGCCAAGTTCCTTAATCAGTTCGCGGATCTCAATAACTTGTCGCGGATCCAGTCCTGATGTCGGTTCATCAAGAATGATAACGTCCGGATCGTGAATCAGTGATTGGGCCAATCCAACTCTTTGGCGGAATCCCTTAGAGAGTTGTCCGATAATTTGATGCCGCCGATCTTCTAAACCACACGCGTTCACCACATAATCGATACGGATTTTCAGCTCTTTTTGTGGAGTCCCTTTGATCTTTGCCACGTATTTTAAGTAACCATGTACAGTCATTTCGGGATATAGTGGGACGTTTTCAGGCAGATAACCGACTCTTTTCCGAACTGCCAACGAATCGAAAAAAACGTCATGGCCCGCGACAATAGCCTGGCCGCTACTTGGTGGCATAAAGCAGGTTAGAATTCGCATGGTAGTGGTTTTGCCGGCTCCGTTTGGACCGAGAAACCCAATTATCTCACCTCTTCCAATGTGGAAGCTAATCCCTTTTAGTGCAGTAAATGGGCCGTAATTTTTGGTCAGATTTTCAACTTCGATCAACTGCTTTTCCTATTTCATGCTTGTGAGGCGTTGGCCTTAATTGGAATTTCGATTGTTACCTTGGTGCCTTGTCCAAGTATACTCTCAATTCGCATCTCTCCGCCATGTTGATCAATAATCCGTTTAGAGTTTGCTAAACCAAGACCAGTTCCTTCAAGTTTGGTAGTAAAGAACGGTTCAAACACACGCTCTAAATCCGAGGGAGGGATTCCCGTACCATTGTCGGAGACGCACATGCAAACCTGATCCCCATTTTTCTCCGTAGAAATCTCAATTTCTCCGTCACTTGGTTGAGCCGCCATGGCGTTGAGTAACAAGTTTATAATCACCTGTTTAATCTTGTCATAGTCAAACAAAACTGGTCCGACTGCCGAATCGTAACTCTCGATCAATGAAATCTTATGATGCTGTAAATTGGCTTCCATCAGGCTAGCAATTTCCCGAAGAACACGTTGGAGGTCGTATTTTTCCAGTTTAAGTTCTTCCGGTTTAGCAAAATCCATTAGTCCTTTAACGATAAGATCAATTCGTTCTATTTCCTCAAGAATGTATTGCTGAGATTGATGGCGCTTTGCTTCTGTTAGACTTGGTTTTCGCAACATTTGTGTCAACATACGCATAGATGATAAAGGATTCCGAATTTCATGAGCGAACGATGCTGCCATTTTACCGGCTGTGGCAAGTCGTTCAACTTGGATTAATTCATCTCGCGAATTCCGGAGATCTACGGTCATTTGGTTAAAAGCGGCTGTCAGGTTTCCAATTTCGTCCTGAGTAGTAACTTCACATTGAATGTCCAAATTTCCACCTGCAACACGATTAGTAAAAGCAACCAAGTTACTAATTGGGCTACTCAAGTTTTTCCCAATCAGGTAGCTGATAAAGATGACCAGAAGAGCCCCACTGCCAGCAACACCAATCATCAATGAAATCGCCTGCCGCTTGGCCTCAGCTATTTTATCAATTGGACGCATCAAACAGTAAAGCCGACCATAGGGTTGTAGATAGTAAATAACCTTGTAGGGTTTGTCAGCAACAGTGACATTTTTTAAAATAAATTCATCACCAGATTCGTCTTTAAGTCGTTTCTGAATCTGGTGAAACTTTAGATTAGTAGCTAGGTGGGGAAGAGCCTGATTAGTTTGATCTGTAATCGTCGAACTGTTAATAGTGCCGTCTTGACCGAAAACAACAACTTCGGCGCGGTATGCCCTTTTTACCTTCTCCGGTTCGTATATGTAATTGGTTCGCACAATGGCTTCCAACCATTCCCGTGTTTCCAAGCTAAATTGCTCATCATATTTTCGATCGAATAGCGATATTGTTACGATTGGGATTACAAAAATGATGACCGTAAAAAGTAACACAAAGGGTAAAGTAATCTTTGTCTGAATACCAAATCTATGCATTATACACTTATTTCAAATTGATTTGAATTTGTATACGTGATATGCTAAGCTGAGGTCGCATTGATTAAGTCAAAACATGGAAGCCTGTAGTGCAAAAGCTATCGATTGTTATCCCCATTTATAACGAAGTGAAAACACTAAATGAAATACTGAGCCAAATACGAGCAGTCGAACTTAAGTTGGAGAAGGAAATCATTCTAGTCGACGATTTTTCAACTGACGGAACACGCGATATTCTCAAGGGGATTGAGGATGTGGACGATCCATTAGTTCAAGTGCTCTACCATCCAGTAAATTGTGGGAAAGGCGCCGCTTTGCGAACAGGTTTCCAAGCTGCTACAGGAGATTTGACAATCATTCAAGATGCTGACCTAGAGTATGACCCTCAGGACTATCCGAAGCTTATCCAGCCGATCATCGATAATCAAGCCGACGTTGTTTATGGGTCCCGATTCACCGATGGCATGCAAAAGGGGCTGCGTATAAGCTACATCGCTAACAGATTTTTGACATTTCTTTCCAATTTACTTACCGGCTTGTGGATTAGTGATATGGAAACATGCTACAAAGTGATTAAGACTTCAATTCTGAAAGAGATTCATCTTACATCTGATCGATTTGGAATTGAACCGGAGATTACAGCAAAACTAGCAAAAAGAAAATGCCACCTCGTTGAAATTCCAATTAACTACAGGGGGCGACCATTTGATGAAGGCAAAAAGATTAGCTGGAGAGACGGCGTTGCCGCAATTTTTCATATTATCCGGTTCCGATTTATGGATTAGCTTTCCTTTCGACTCCTCTTTTCGTACCCAAATTCAATATTTGCTTCTTCAGCCGCGTTTACCAGTTCCTTGACAATGACCATTGTCAAGTTAGCAAGGTTTTGTGAAAATACTCGGTTTGTCCGTTTTGAATCGGACGATTCGCGATAGCGGTCACCTCGTCCGGTTTCTGACAGTCGATGGTTCGCCATACCCATTGCTGTTGCTACAAGCTCGGAGGAAACAGTCAATACCTCTCCAGTCTCCAATGTTTCTAAAATCGCCTCCGATTTAATTTCCTCGATCGGTTGTCCAGATAGAAATGCTTCCTGAGTACTGGCAACCTCTTCCATGATTTGCTTTGCGGCTGTTTGCTCGGCAATTTTTTTTGAGCCGATAACAGGTTCTGGCGTTGTGTAGCTCTTATCTCCGTATTCTACTGTTATCAGCCAGCCTGGTTGGTGAGAAGAGCCACACTGCGTAGCTTCATAGGTTGGAGGATCAATACCTCTTAGTTGGCAATGTTGCTGCAATAAGCCTTTATAATTTTGGTCGTCGGGATTGTTTTCTGACATCAAAGCTATCCTAATACATATTGAAACTGAAGACCTCTCCACCACATTCTACTGAAAATTGCATGGGAGATCAAACGGTTACTCCAAGTTTACATCATAGGGCTCTTTGATGTAAAGCGGATCTTAGTTTCCAATCCTTTAATTCAAATTGCACACGAGAGGAAAAGGGAAATACTATTCTGGTTCAGAGATTCGAATAGATTTAATCTGCCGGCAACTCGGTGGTCTGGTCACTGAATTTTATGAATTCTATATCTACCAGTGTATCCGTACCATCGCGTCCAGATACCTTATCCATGATAACGTATTTCCCTTCAATTTTCCGTAAATCAAAAATAGTGTAATCAGCGTAGTTTCCCTTAAAAACAGCCGTATCTATTCCTTTACCACCATCCAACCTGTTATTCCCACTATTTCCCTGTAGTGTGTTAGCCAAACCGTTTCCCACCAAATGAGAATTGTCCGTTCCTGTCAGGGCAGCATGGATCAAGTATTGTGACTTATAAGTATACTGAAGTTGAGGTTTCAAGGATAAGTAAAATATACCACTGAACCTAGGATGGATTTTGGCGGTGTAAGTTAAATGTTCCGAGAAAAATCTTGTTATTAAATTATAACCAGCTGGATCGCCTGATTGTAGCGCTAAGCGAGTATTATGTTGGTATTTGCCCCACCAGGACTCGACGGTTCCATCTCGATCATCTGCCCATAGTCCATAATAAACACCTGCCACGGTGGCGTAATATCCCTGAGCTGCGCTATTACTGTCTGTTGCAGTCCAAGTCCAGATACCAGTTGACCGTGCGCTGTTAGCCGAAGTTTGAATCTCAGATTGATAGTCAGGTAAGGAGGGGATAATCCCATATTTTTGAACTAAGTGCAGAATATCTTTGAAACTGGTATCTTGTCGGTCAGGGGGATTATTAGCATAATCTATCG
This sequence comes from Candidatus Poribacteria bacterium, assembly GCA_012963885.1. Lineage (GTDB taxonomy): Bacteria > Poribacteria > WGA-4E > WGA-4E > UBA9662 > UBA9662. The sequence goes on from DTUY01000041.1 coordinate 35,448, forward strand.
ATCCCTCAACAAAGAACTGGGTGGCATGCAGATTCTGACTGGCAAGATTCAAATCTGCTAAAGAGAACTCTTCAAAGGCATGTTTCCTACTAGATTCATTATTGAAAAACAGTAGGGAAGCACTACGATTCGCCATCGCGTTAGCAACAACAGATTTGTTTCTGCCATAGGTTGAGTCTGGAACATCTGTCAGATAGAATTCCAGAATATCGCGGGCGCGAATGATTTGTTGATCACTAACTTCTGACTGAGCAAAAATATGAATCGGTTTACCATTAGGAGCGATTATTTTGGTGTATCTTGAAAAAATTGATACCAGTATTGGATCAACATAGCTGGGTACAGGAACGACCCTGTTACTTGTGACAGAGATGTTTATATTATCCGGCATGATTATCTCTGTAGGCTGATCATCACAACCTACAAAAAGAAGCATAATACCAAAGATTAAACCTGCCCGTATCTTCAACCTTTTATCCCACAACATAGATTTTTCAGGGGTAAGTCAGTTAACGCCCAACATACCGACATTAAATCATTTTATCATATTATTTGGTGTTACATTTATAAAATTATCCGGCTGTTGTTATCATGACATGTTGGCAAAGATCGCAGACTTTCTACAATTTGAATTTTTGTTGCATTTCCAGAGCCAATTAAAGACAATAGGATTAAGCTGTTATCTTTGCGTCTACAACCTTCCATATTGCAGTTTTCAGGGTGTAGTTTGGTCTCGATTTATATTAATTTGGGTTACTATGAAAGAACATAAAAAA
>DTUY01000042.1 GCA_012963885.1 Candidatus Poribacteria bacterium
GGAATTCGTTGGTTGGCACTATTGCGGCCTGATCGATGCATCCAACCTAGTGCCGCACAAACAGGATCGCCAGCATTCTGGATTACTTGACGGCTACGGAGAGGCGTATCCTTTACTCAAGGAAGTACTTGAGGCATGCACAGATGAGATGTACGAAATTGCTGGTAATGCAACGAGGTGAGGAAACAGCCTTACTCGCCCTATTAAAAAGGATCACAACTTATCCAGGCAGGAGAATGGAGGTTAAGTTTAGGATTGGGGGAAAGAATAGCAGAAAGACGTGGTGGGGAGATCAATGACCTCTACCCCGATATCCCTTACGAGTTTTCTATCCTGCGGGTATCAGTAATATTCACAGGCTGGTAAGATCAATCATATTCTTGCAGAGCTAACCCGGCATTAATCGATAACCCACTTTGGTGAATAGACTAGCAATAATCCATATGCCGCCGATTAGTGCTTCACCAAAGACCATGCCTAGAAAAAACGGTTGGCATTGGCGAAACAACTTGAATCCTCCAATCTTGAGAATTACCGTTTTGCAGATCCAGCCAATGAAAAATGAGGACCAGACAGTAAAAGGTGCCCAACTCGTGGTCATGGCATAGCCCAACGGATGTACCCGCCACCATAAAAATCGATAGCGCATGAAAATTAACAATCCCATTACTAGCATACCTAGTCCAATAAAGGAGAGTTCTAGCCATGCGGTCTGCTTGGGAAAATTAAGATAAGCGGTGAGCCGATTCCACGGTTCAGGATCGAACCAATAACCCATGTTGTGTCCACCTTTGTGATACCAAGTCATCAATCCTGAATAGTAAGCCACACCCAAACCGACCACTATCGCAAGAAACATGGCTAACATGAGTTGGGGGCGACGCAACTGAACCGCATCGCTGGCCTTAAAACTGTTCATAATGTGGGGCATAATAAACTCCCTCAAGTCGAACATCATAGTTTTTTCAAAAGTCAAAATGGTGTGATCTTGGTCGCGAAAACGGGCCGAACCGAAGGCTATCATCAGATAATCGGACGGACGGAAAATTGCTAATAAGAACAAGAACCCGCCGTCTGTAACCATCCAGGTCAAAACAATCGCCATCATATAAAAACAAAGCATTACTCCAACTGCTAACCAAAAGGAAAGACCTATGACCGAACTCAGCAAAGCAATTAGATAGGTGCTGAGTATCAAAGCGACTAAGGCAACTCGATAGGTCAATGGTTCATTACTATCGTCGATTTGTGGCTGGTGGCTAAAAGCTTTGCATATGACCCCCCAAACATGCCTACGAGCTAACCAAAACACAAATATAATTAGAGAAATATATCCGCCCATCTCTTGCCGATTGGCTAATGTCCAACCACTAAATGGGGCGCCGCTAGCCAAGACAACTACACTCTGCAATTTGTAGAGCAGATAAAAAAACCAAAAAGAGAAGGAAACATCCACAGATAATAGATAAGTAAAACCGATAATTGAAGGGTATATTAGAATTGAGAGCGAACGCATGGCTGACCATGGTTTATTTATCAACAGTGGATTAAGGGTAAAGTGGAGGGGAATGAAGGGCAAGTTGGGGTAATGGCGTTGTAGGCCGTTCAATAAGTGGATGAGAATAGGCAATGCAGCTCCAAACCACATAATAGGATTGCGAAAAAAGGCGTTCAAGCGTTGACCGGCTGAGGGGATGGCTACCATTTCAGTTGGTAGCTTGACTAAAGGGAAGGAGAATCGCTCGTGTTCGACCCACTGCTTCCTTAAAATGACACTTAAGCTGATCAGGCTAATAAATGTCAACAAAGCATAGGCAGACCAAGCCAACGCTGGTTTGAGCCAGACTAACCACGGTACGGGTTCACCGGCGGGTAATCCTTCGTAGAAGTACTTAACCGCCTTAGGCTCGGTTACCATGATTGATTCGGGCAGATGGTGAAAGAACAGTGATTTCCAGTCGTTTTCTGGGGTGGCAAAATAGTACGGTGAAACCAACATCCATAGATGGTAGCGGATAAACCCCGCCGATGGAATCCCTGCTGCTACCAACATCATACACCAAATTGTGATTAGTTCCGCCTGCGATAGTTGCCAGCGTGACCGAAACCATCGCAGGGCAATGGTAAGCAAAGACAAAATACAGAACAGAAAGAAAGCACCGATGGGAAAATGATTTCCAGAAACAAACGTTCCGCGTAAGTAATAGTCGTTGTAAGGAGTAACGAGGCACAACAGAATAACACAAAAAAGCCCGACCAGAAGGCTACGGATGGTGACTGAGTTCGACTGTTTTTTCAGGCTCATCTTCTTTGAGTAACGTTATTAACGTGAGTTCGACGCAAGGAATTAAAGGATGACAGCGGGCAAGTCACTCCACTGAGGAGAACGGAGATTAAGCGAAGGCTTTTTCTCCTGGAAAGTATAAGCAATCAATGCACTGACAACATTGACCAAAAAGTTGATCCCACTGCGGTGGCGGGTGTGCTCGATTTGAGAGACGTTTTTCAGTTGATCGCAAATGGTTTCAACAATGGCTCGCTTGCGTAACATCAACTTGTCGAAGACGTCTATCAGCTGGTTTTTCATGTTTTTTCTTATTTTGGTTACCAACTGCACATCTCCGGCAAATAAAAGGTTAAACAACTTCGGTAAGATATAGCCTTTTCACCATACAACTTACCGAACAACTTCTGGATCATCTTTGGTACAGGTGTTCGGTCATCCACGTTTGCCGACGTTAGCCGGACGGCTAGCAGTTCGCCCTCATCATTGGCGATCAGATGAAGTTTGAAACCGTAGAACCAACCAACTGAGTTCTTACCCCGTTTAGCGATCTGACTAAAGACACGGTGGGAGGAAATTGCCTGAGAACGGGCCGAGTATCAGCCAACCTCTGATGAAGTGACCAACGTTTATTTGATTGACTTGTGCCATTGAGTGACAAACGGCAAATAGACATAAAGTCGAAATCAGGATCAGGTATCGTTTCATCGCATTGCTCTTCAGTTATACTGAGAATTCAGGTGAAGCATTCTATCACAACTATTACCTGAGGGTAAAGAGGCAGGTCAATCTAAGACTGTAGCACAGGCAAAATAAACCCACCCGCACCAACCTGAAGTCTAGTTTAGACCAG
>DTUY01000043.1 GCA_012963885.1 Candidatus Poribacteria bacterium
GGATGATGATTTTTGCTTACTACGGATGTGGAATAGCGGAACCCCAATGATTGAAATTGAAAGGGTTTTAAATCGTTCCGAAAATGCATGTGAAAGTCGAGTACATCGTTTGAGGCATGATCAATTGATTGGATCTATTAATGAATTCTTTGATGAATTATCTGCAAAACTAGATATAGATCCTAGGGTACTAAAAAATAAGGTTGATGTGATTTTAGATGATGAAAAGTATAGGGAATTGAAGGGGAGAGTTGATTCAAGATTGGATGATACCGTTATAAAAGTAGATGCATTTTGTAGTGATAGTACAGGTGTTGTTAATACGAATTTTTGGATCGTAAAATTTGTTTTCTAAGTGTTAAGCTTAGTTGGTCGAGATAGGAGAGATATTGGTGAGAGAGTTTGTTGTGTTGCTATGTGTTGCTATGAGTCTTCAAGTGCTGATGGGCAGTTCCTTGGCCGAAGATGATCTGCCTGCTGTTGTTTTAACTGATTTTGAAAATGACCGCCATCGACAGGAGCATGATGTGGAGGAAGTGATTCGTATAGCTTATAGACTGGCTGAAGTGGGTGCTGGCTATGAAGCCGCACGGGTTTTAGCGGCAATTGCTTTGTGGGAACGTGATAGAGATTCAAGGAATGAAGCGACTCACCTTCTCAATGAATGGGGACTTACAATTAACACTATACGTCAGGGTAATGTCAAAGACATTATTGCAAAGGTTGAAAGTGCAATGCGGTATCGTCGGGGTTCCAATACTAAATTGAGACATGTGCGTAATCTTATTGCGCTAGGACTTTATGTTGATGCTGCACGTTTATTACACCAAGATATAATGAAAATGAGCGAGAGCATGATCGAGCGGGCTTGGGGGGAATTTCTTCATCGATACCGTTTGTCGGTTGAATTGTTGCGTGATGATGCGGAAGATGCCAGCGATAAACTGGTAAATGCATTACAAACTGTACACCAGCAAAATCGACTGCGAATTCAGGTGCGATTTTTACGGGCAATTGATCCAGAAGTCAGTGAAATGGCAGAAGGGCTTATTTGGCATCTCACCCCCCGAAAGTCTGATGAGAACAATAGGGATGAAGAATGGGACGAAGACAAGCACATCCCTTCAGTTGAAGAACTCGTGCCACGAGTTATCCATCGTGGTATTAACTTGGCTAAGAGAAGCAAACCTTCATCTCGTCTTTTAGCAATGCTTGTAATGGAGGCTTCCCCTGAATCGGAATCCGCAGATAAAGCCTCTTCTTTGATTGAGAAGTTGGCTAAACCTCCTACTGACACATTACTTCCAACATACTTTTTTGAGGATGACTCTGGTACAGAATTGTTTGGAGCAGAAAGAGTTCGTGAGTATCATCTTGAACTCTCTGACGATGCCATCAAGCAGCTACATGAAAAACCAAAACATTATGTACAAGCTACGTTTCGCGAAGGTAACGACGTTTACAAAAACGTTGGGGTACGACTGAAAGGTGGATATGGCAGTTTTCGAATGCTGGATGGGAATTCTAAAGCCGCATTTACGGTGAAGTTCAATCAATTTGTTAAGGATCAGCGGTTCCACGGATTACGTCGGATTATTTTGAACAATGTTGTGCAGGATCCAAGTTACATGTGCGAATATATTGGTTATAGTTTGTTCCGTGATGCAGGTGTCCCGGCTCCGCGGATTGGATATGCAACTCTGATCGTCAATAAAAAACCATACGGATTGTATGTGCAAGTTGAGGCTGTAACCAAGGATTTCCTTCAGCGGTGGTATTCAAAGACGAATGGCAACCTTTACGAAGGTCCCGGAGACATCGAACAATGGGACGAACTGGATTTGGACAGTAATCAGGGCCGAGAAGGCCGTAGCGACCTACGACGATTGGCTGAAGCCATCAAAGAGGCTGACGATGATGATCCGTGGGATTCGCTTGCCGAATTCGTTGATATTGACAACTTTACCCGATTCATTACACTTGAGCAATTACTCAATCACTGGGATGGTTATACGCAAACCAACAACTACCGAATGTACAACAATCCCGACACGATGAAGTTTGAATTCTTTCCCCACGGTGCTGATCAACTTTTTGGAGATTTAAGAGGTAACATCTTCCGAGAACAGGGTGGTATACTGAGCCGTGCACTAGTGCACACCAGTGAAGGTAAGGAGCGTTATGATCAAATGATGTACCAATTGTTGGAACAAGTCTGGGATGAAGACACGATTAAAAGTCGTATTGCTAAAGTATATCAGTTGATTCGGCCACATGTGATGAAATCAACCAAAGGTCGTCGCGTCGAAGAATTTGAAGATGCTATTAACCGCTTACTAAGATTCGTAGATGCCCGTCGCTATGTTGTCCTCCGTCAGTTAAAGGTTGCCGAGAAAGGGAATTCATGGCGCGAACGGCAGCATTTTGGCTTCCATTCCTTTCTGTACTCTAGTCGTCATGATTGGTAATCCAGTTTTGGTATGGGAATTGCCCGTCTTCCATGAGATTAAATTTTTTCTAACGGTGGTGAATTTACAACGCGACGAATATGGAGATCTGTTACTTTTTCAGTAGGCTTGGCCCACTGAACTGCATTGGCAATTACCCGTCTCACGTTGTTATCGTAATAGATTGGATAAGTTTCATGTCCTGGACGAAAGTAGAAGATCTTGCCTTTGCCACGATGATAGCAACAACCGCTCCGAAATACCTCTCCACCTGGAAACCAACTGACCCTTTCGCTTCACAAGTCAATATAGGAAGGATAATTATTTATGCCGCATTACATGACTCGTTTTTTTCTTACGTGCTTTTATATCGCATGGGTTCCATGGTTTGGGCAGACAGCGGAACCCCCTACCACCACCAGCGAGCGAGAAGACGCAATTTTTTGGGACTCGGTCTTCTCCCATAACCACGTGCTCGACATTCAAATTACGCTTACCCACGAGGCATGGGATGCGATGCAACCATGGCGTAAGGAAGGTCAAACAGGCGAAAAAGGTCCGAAGGTTGACTTTGGTAACCAGTTTAACTACGTCAAAGCCAATGTTGTCATCGATAACAAACCGTTTAAGGGTACCGGCCTACGCTTCAAGGGCAATTCGTCT
>DTUY01000044.1 GCA_012963885.1 Candidatus Poribacteria bacterium
AAGATTTAATTGCCTTCTGATACCATTTGATAGCTTCATCTGGTTGTCTGTTTTTGTCGTAAGTATCAGCTAGCGCCCCTTGAACCCGAGATAAATTCGGTGAAAATTTCAAGGCGCGATGAAAAGCGACAATAGCAGGTGGATAGTCTTTTAGCCTAACTAAGGAACTGGCCATTCCAACTTGAGCAGGTACTGAATCAGGGCGATCAGTAGCCAGTCGTTGATAAATTTTGAGGGCTTCAGCCCAGTTTCCATTTTGGAATTCACCTTCAGCTTTACGCAGGGACAGAGCAATCCTATCATCCTGAGAAAAAATATAAGGTCGATAAAATAAAATTAAGCTGAGTATAAGAAGATAAAATCTCAGTTGCAACATTAAGCAGTTGAAACAACAATTATGGTTTTGTTCTGTGCACAAAAATAAGCCCTAGTTTTCAGTTTTAGGGAAGATAGATCAGCTGAACCCTAGGGACATATTCAAAAAATTTCGGAATACTATCTGCTAAATATGGTATTTCAGGAAATTAGTCTGTCTGTGGAAAGATATTTATACTTTAGGTAACTCTAGGTTGTAATTATTTTATCTTGGGATGAAGCCGCTAGCAGTCCGCCAAAAATCAAAACGCCAAAATCCAGCTGACTATGGGAAAGCTTACTTTGCCATATCACTTAGGTTTCATTTTCGGTTGAATCATCGGACAACATTTTTAACATATTCCTACTCTTCTAAGTTGGCCTCAACCTTCATCTTCATCCCCAGCATGGGTTGCGGTGCTTCATAGGTCAGAGCCTCGGGCAAACTAAAATGCACATAGAAACCTCCCGAAAAACCAAATTAAAATTACTATAACATTCACTTAAATTCACGTCAAGAGCTGAAAATATTTTCTATGCTTTGGAAGGAAATTACAGGGTTTTGCTCTTACCTGATTCGAAAATCTGGATGGTTTGATTTACTGAAACTTGTTTGATTTCATAGATAGATCCATTTACAAACGTGGCAGTGATTTTGTCAATTACACCATAGTCATTTAGACCGAAATGGAGAATAAAATCGTTTTGGCACAGGTAGCTTGCCCCGCTTTTAACTTCAGCAATTTGCACTAGATCTTTGCAGGTAACTTCAACTCTGGTTCCAATACCTGATCGATTGCTAGTTTCTCCAATAATTTGAATTTTTATCCAATTTTTCTGATTACCTCCGTCATTTCTCAAAAGTTGTGCTTTCCTATTACTGTTGGTAATCAGTATGTCGATATCACCATCGTTGTCGTAGTCGCCGAAAGTGGCACCTCGACTTGATGCTTTTTGATGCGAATCACTACCGATAAAGGTGGCAACTTCCCGGAAAACCTCATTACCCAAATTCTCAAATAGCTGATTAGTTTGCGGATAAGTTTTCTCCGGATAAATCTGATTGATATTGTCACAAACGTGCCCATTGGCGATAAAAAGGTCCTTATCGCCGTCATTATCATAATCGAAGAAGGCCGTTCCCCATCCAAGAGTGGATAAAGTCTTTTCTCCCATCCCAGAGATATAAGTGATATCCGAGAAAAAACCGTTACCTTCATTTTTGTAAAGAATAGCTACTTCATCCTGAAAATTGGTAACGATCAAGTCCAAAAAACCGTCATTGTTGAAGTCACCAAAATCGGTGCCCATCCCACTCCCCATTTCTCCGTTTTCACCTAATGCAACCCCTGCGTAAAAAGCAACATTTGTAAACTTGCCATGACCATTATTTTGATAGAGATAGTTATCGTTGGTATCATTCGCAACATAGATATCAGGATCTTTGTCGTTGTCATAGTCTCCCCAGACAACCCCAAGCCCACGACCTCGCGAATTGTAGACGCCCGCTTCTTGAGTAACATCGGTGAAAGTGCCATTCCCGTTATTTTGGTAGAGCAAATCGGATTCCCCTTGGAAGTCTTGCGGCTGACAGTACGTTTCGACATCGTTGAACCGACATGTTTTGTGCTTCTCAAAATCAAACTGCACATAGTTTGCCACGTATAGATCTAAGTCTCCGTCATTGTCATAGTCAGCAAACGCGCAGCCTGATCCCCAGCGAGAGTCGCCGACATTTGCTTGATCCGTTACGTCCGCGAAGGTGCCGTTACCGTTATTCTGATAGAGGACATTATTTCCATAATTTGTGACATATAAATCAAGATAGCCATCGTTGTTGTAATCACCAACACAACAACCGACACCATAACCCGGATCTCCCACCTTAGCTTGTGAGGTAACATCGGTAAATTTCCCCCTACCATCATTTTGATACAGTTGGTTTATTGGTCTTTTAGCAGAATTGTGTCCGGGAAGGTTAGAGCTATTTACAAAATAGATGTCAAGGTCGTTATCGTTATCATAGTCAAAAAAGGCTGCGCCTGATCCCAGTTCCTCAAGGAAATAGAAACGGCCGCTTCGACCATCTGTATGTTTAAAATCTAAGCCTATTTCACTAGTTACATCGGTGAAAGTAACAGCACCTAATGAAAGCAGAAAGTTGGCATATAAGCTAAAAATTAAGAAGGTAACAGGTCTCATCTGTTCTTATTTTGAATTGCGTCTGCAATACGTTTTCGGTTTTCGAGATATTCTGACTGACGAGGCTGGATTTTCAACGCTTTTTCGATTGTTTGTAAAGCATCCGTATAATTTTGTAATTTATACATAGCAAAGGCCAGCGTGTTCCAGTAAGAAGCAATTGGCTCCGAAGGCTTTGCGTACATCACCGCACGTTTGGCAAGTTCAAATGCTTGGCTGGAATTTTGATCATGTTGTAGGTAATGTGAAGCTAGTACTTGGCAGGATGGGCCAAAATTAGGATCAATTTGCAGCGATTTTTTCAGGTGTTTTACCCCATCTTCATGTTGGGCAAGCTGAAGACAGGCCGTCCCCAGTCCATAGAATGGATACGGATTATTGGCTTCTATGGCAATAACCTTTTCAAATGCCGTCTTAGCCGTTTCAAAATCATTTGATTGTAACGCCATTGATCCAAGCATCTGATGAGCTTTAATAGAATTGGGTTTCAACTCAACATATGATTGGTAATAGCTCATTGCCTTTGCTCTGTCTTTCTGCTGAAACGCGATTG
>DTUY01000045.1 GCA_012963885.1 Candidatus Poribacteria bacterium
CAATCGCGTTTCAGCAGAAAGACAGAGCAAAGGCAATGAGCTATTACCAATCATACGTTGAGTTGAAACCCGATTCTATTGAAGCTCATCAGACGCTTGGATCAATGGCATTACAATCAAACGATTTTGAAACGGCTAAGACAGAATTTGAAAAGGTTATTGCCATAGAAGCTAATAATCCGTATCCATTCTATGGACTGGGGACAGCCTGTCTTCGGCTTGTCCAGCATGAAGATGGGGTGGAACACCTCAAAAAATCGCTGCAAATTGATCCCAATTTCGCCCCATCCTGCCAAGTACTGGCTTCACATTACCTGCAACATGGTCAGAATTTCAACAAAGCATTTGAACTTGCCAAACGTGCGGTGATGCACGCAAAGCCTTCGGAGCCAATTGCTTCTTACTGGAACACGTTGGCCTTTGCTATGTATAAATTACAAAACTATACGGACGCTTTACAAACAATTGAAAAAGCGTTGAAAATCCAGCCTCATCAGTCAGAATATCTCGACAATCGAAAACGTATTGCAGACGCAATTCAAAATAAGAACAGATGAGACCTGTTACCTTCTTAATTTTTAGCTTATATGCCAACTTTCTGCTTTCATTAGGTGCTGTTACTTTCACCGATGTAACTAGTGAAATAGGCTTAGATTTTAAACATACAGATGGTCGAAGCGGCCGTTTCTATTTCCTTGAGGAACTGGGATCAGGCGCAGCCTTTTTTGACTATGATAACGATAACGACCTTGACATCTATTTTGTAAATAGCTCTAACCTTCCCGGACACAATTCTGCTAAAAGACCAATAAACCAACTGTATCAGAATGATGGCAGGGGGAAATTTACCGATGTTACCCTGCAAGCTGGGGTGGGAGATCTGGGTTATGGTGTTGGTTGTTGTGTTGGTGATTACAACAATGATGGTTATCTTGATCTATATGTCACAAACTATGGAAATAACGTCCTCTATCAGAATAACGGTAATGGTACTTTCGCAGACGTAACAGATCAAGCAAATGTCGGCGATTCTCGCTGGGGATCGGGTTGCGCGTTTGCTGACTACGACAATGACGGGGATTTAGATCTATACGTGGCGAACTATGTGCAGTTTGATTTTGAGAAGCACAAAACATGTCGGTTCAACGATGTCGAAACGTACTGTCAGCCGCAAGACTTCCAAGGGGAATCCGATTTGCTCTACCAAAATAACGGGAATGGCACTTTCACCGATGTTACTCAAGAAGCGGGCGTCTACAATTCGCGAGGTCGTGGGCTTGGGGTTGTCTGGGGAGACTATGACAACGACAAAGATCCTGATATCTATGTTGCGAATGATACCAACGATAACTATCTCTATCAAAATAATGGTCATGGCAAGTTTACAAATGTTGCTTTTTACGCAGGGGTTGCATTAGGTGAAAACGGAGAAATGGGGAGTGGGATGGGCACCGATTTTGGTGACTTCAACAATGACGGTTTTTTGGACTTGATCGTTACCAATTTTCAGGATGAAGTAGCTATTCTTTACAAAAATGAAGGTAACGGTTTTTTCTCGGATATCACTTATATCTCTGGGATGGGAGAAAAGACTTTATCCACTCTTGGATGGGGAACGGCCTTCTTCGATTATGATAATGACGGCGATAAGGACCTTTTTATCGCCAATGGGCACGTTTGTGACAATATCAATCAGATTTATCCGGAGAAAACTTATCCGCAAACTAATCAGCTATTTGAGAATTTGGGTAATGAGGTTTTCCGGGAAGTTGCCACCTTTATCGGTAGTGATTCGCATCAAAAAGCATCAAGTCGAGGTGCCACTTTCGGCGACTACGACAACGATGGTGATATCGACATACTGATTACCAACAGTAACAGGAAAGCACAATTTCTGAGAAATGACGGCGGTAATCAGAAAAATTGGATAAAAGTTCAAATTATTGGAGAAACTAGCAATCGATCAGGTGTCGGAACCAGAGTTGAAGTTACCTGCAAAGATCTGGTGCAAATTGCTGAAGTCAAAAGCGGGGCAAGTTACCTGTGCCAAAACGATTTTATTCTCCACTTCGGTTTAGATGGCTATGACGCAATTGACAAAATCATTGCCACGTTTGCAAATGGATCTATCTGTGAAATTAAACAAGTTTCAGTAAATCAAACCATTCAGATTTTCGAATCGGGTAAGAGCAAAACCCTGTAATTTCCTTCCAAAGCATAGAAAATATTTTCAGCTCTTGACGTGAATTTAAGTGAATGTTATAGTAATTTTAATTTGGTTTTTCGGGAGGTTTCTATGTGCATTCCAATTTGCCCCGCGGCTTTGACCTATGAAGCACTATAACCCGTGCTGGGGATGAAGATGGAGGTTGAGACCAACTTAGAAGCGTGGGAATATGTTAAAAATATTGTCCGATGATTCAACCGGAAATGAAACCTAAGTGATATGGCAAAGTAAGCCTTCCCATAGTCAGCTGGATTTTGGCGTTTTGACTTTTGGCGGATTGCTAGCGGTTTCATCTCAAGATAAAATAATACAACCTGGAGTTACCTAAAGTATAAATACCTTTCTATGGATTAATTCTCTGAATACCATATTTAGCAGATCGTATCCAAAAATTTCCTTGAATATGTCCCTAGGGTTCAGTTGATCTATCTTCCCTAAGACTGAAAACTAGGGCTTATTTTTGTGCACAGAACAAAACCATAATTGTTGTTTCGACTGCTTAATGTTGCAATTGAGATTTTATCTTCTTACATTCAGCTTAATTTTATTTTATCAACCTTATACTTTTTCTCAGGGTGATAGGGTTGCTCTGTCCCTGCGTAAAGCCGAAGGTGAATTCCAAAATGGAAACTGGGCTGAAGCCCTCAAAATTTATCAACGTCTGGCTGCTGATCGCCCTGATTCAGTACCCGCTCAAGTTGGAATGGCCAGTTCCTTAGTTAAGCTAAAAGACTATCCACCTGCTATTGTCGCTTTCCATCGCGCCTTGAAATTTTCACCGAATTTATCTCGGGTTCAGGGGGCGCTAGCTGATACTTACGATAAAAACAGACAACCAGATGAAGCTATCAAATGGTATCAGAAGGCAATTAAATCTT
>DTUY01000046.1 GCA_012963885.1 Candidatus Poribacteria bacterium
TGAGATTCCCGTGGAACTTCGGCACCGCGACAACCGACGAGGAAGTCAAGGTCTGCTCCCTGATCGGCTTGCATGACATGATCCACGTAAAGTTGCTGATACCCCCCTCTCCTAGTTTGTTTTGGAGGTTCCCAACTTTCACGGCGAAGCGCAAGCTCCTCATCAGAAACATCGAGATGCAAACGGCGAGCAGGGACATCCAACTCGATGAAATCGCCATTTTTCACCAAGGCTAGCGTTCCGCCTGCGGCAGCTTCTGGAGATACATGTAGTACGACCGTTCCATACGCTGTCCCGCTCATCCGGGCATCTGAGATCCGCAACATATCGGTTATTCCTTTCTTCAGGATTTTTGCCGGTAAGGGCATGTTTCCAACCTCCGCCATTCCCGGATACCCTTTAGGCCCACAGTTTTTCAACACCATGACACTTGTCTCGTCGATTTCAAGATCTGGATCGTCTATTCTAGACTTGAGTTCTTCAATGTCCTCAAAAACGACAGCATGTCCCCTATGCTGCATCAGTTCAGGTGTTGCTGCAGACGGTTTGATGACAGCTCCCCCTTCAGCCAGATTACCGCGAAGTACGGCGATCCCCCCCTTTTCCCAAACAGGGTTATCAGGTGTTCGGACCACTTCTCGATTCCAGCAGTCGGCGTTCTCACAGTTTTCCCAAATTGTTTTTCCATTGACTGTCGGTGCATCCCGATTGATCAGCCCCAATCCCCCTAATTCCCGAATGACAGCGGGAATACCACCGGCATAGTAGAAATCTTCCATCAGGAAACGCCCAGAAGGCATCAGATCAACAAGTGTAGGCACATCCTTGCCATACCTATCCCAGTCGTCCAAGGAAAAATCAACACCAATCCGGCCGGCCAGTGCGACGAGGTGAATCACAGCATTTGTTGATCCCCCGATGGCTCCGTTAACCCGAACAACATTTTCAAAAGCTGAACGGGTTAATATTTTTGACATGCATAAATCTTCCTTAACCATTTCAACAATCCTTTGACCGGACATATGTGCCAGAACATAGCGTCTGGAATCGACGGCTGGAATAGCTGCATTCCCAGTCAGACTGATACCGATCGACTCAACCATACTGGCCATCGTTGAAGCGGTTCCCATGGTCATGCAGTGTCCGGCAGACCGACCCATACTTGCTTCAGCATCCATAAACTGATCAAGTGTCATCCTGCCACCACGAACATCATCAATGAAGGTCCAAACGTCTGTACCGGAACCAATGTCTTTTGCCTGGTATTTACCATTCAGCATAGGCCCACCAGACACGCCAATAGTGGGAAGGTCGCAACTCGCCGCGCCCATCAGCAAAGATGGAGTCGTCTTATCACACCCCATCAACAGCACAACTCCATCAATTGGATTTCCTCGGATCGCTTCTTCAACATCCATACTGGCAAGATTCCGAAACAGCATAGCCGTTGGACGAAGGTTCGTTTCTCCGCAGGAGAATACAGGGAATTCAAGAGGGAAACCACCCGCTTCATAGATCCCTCGCTTAACATGCTCAGCGATTTTACGAAAGTGCGCGTTGCAAGGTGTCAATTCAGACCAAGTGTTACAAATGCCGATGACTGGCCTTTCAAACAGGTGCGAAGGGAATCCTTGATTGCGCATCCAGCTGCGGTGAATAAAGCCATCCCGATCATTCCCACCAAACCAGGCAGCAGACCGAAGGTCCTTCTTTGTGTCAGCCATTTAAATATACTCCTACTCACAAGATCATTTAGAAACAATTCATCACCGCAATCTTTCGATAAGCTATGGTAAACCTAATACTTGACGATAATTAAATTGCGATTGAGGTTAACGGTGAACCGTTTGTAACTGATGATTATATCACAGTTTTGATGAGGAGTTGTCAGCATATTTGGCTTGATTTAAAATCGATAGATTTGCTAACATTTAGTTGTATTGTGTTCTGAATAGAAGAGGAAGATGAAAGTTACAGTCAGTACCGAAGAATTAGTCGATCATAAAATATCAGAAGATCACTTACAGCAAGCAGTAGATTCGATTCACAACGATGGCTATGTTGTGCTTGAAAACGTTGTTCCTCACCATAAACTGGATATACTCCGTCAAAAGATGCTGGAAGATCTCCAGACACTGGTATCAGCTAAAGAAAAAGTTATGCCAATTAACTTTGTTAAAGGGCATATTCAACAAGACGCACCACCTCATGCACCCTATACTTTTCGCGAACTGGTAGCCAATCCCTTTATAATACAGGTAACCCACAAGGTGTTAGGTGACGGCGTTTACAATAGCTATTTCAGCGGAAATACCAACCTGCCTAGAAGTGACACTCAGCCAGTTCATGTCGATACCGGACATCTATGGCAAAATCTTCAGGTTGCACACCCAGTATTTTCTTTGGTTGTAAACGTTGCTCCGCTTGAGGTCAACGAAGAAAATGGCAGTATCGAATTATGGCCCGGTTCTCACTCTGACATTAGTGTGTCACGATATGACGATATCAAGGTAGATCCGAAGCGTGTGAAGGCCCGTCGGGAATTTGCGCCGCCAGTGCGAGGTAACACCAAGAAAGGGGCGGCATTAATTCGCGATATTCGACTCTGGCATCGTGGAATGCCGAATTACTCAGACACCCCTCGGCAAATGGTAGCTATGATTCATAATGTCAGTTGGTATCGAACTGGTAAGAAATTACAGTTCGAGAGAGGTTGCGAATCTGCCTTTGACAGCGAGCATCTTGACCCGAATGTGGAGTTCATTGATGAACCAATCGACTACATCTTCCGAAATCAGCCGTACGACTACAATGAGGAGAGCAATCAAGTCTATGACGAATAAGCTTAAAGTTGGTATAGTCGGTGCACCACGTGGACAATCATTTGCTCGTTCATTTCAGGCAATTGAAGAAACTGATGTTACAGCCATTTGCGATCTGAATATCGATACCGCCGAGGGAGTTGCAAACCAATTCAACATCGACCAGAAGTACACCGATTTCGAAAAGATGATACAATCTGATCTAGATATTGTAGTGGTGTCAACACCAATGCCTTCGCACGCTCCGCAATCAACTATTGCCTTGCAGGAAGGGAAACACGTCATTTCAGAGGTGCCAGCGGCAACGGATCTGCAACAATGCTGGGAACTTGCACAATCCGTTGAGAATAGCAGAAATAAATATATGATGGCCGAAAATTACGTCTATACCAAACCAAACATACTGATCCGTGAATTAGCAAAACAGGGATTATTTGGTGATATTTATTTCGGTGAAGGTCAATATATTCATGAACTCAAGAAATTTAATGAGGTCACCAAATGGCGACGCAAATGGCAGACTGGTCGGAATGGATGCACCTATCCGACTCACAGCTTAGGACCAGTCTTACAATGGTTTGAAGATCGTGTGCAGACTATGTCCTGTTTCGGATCGGGACATCATTATAAAGACCCAAGTGGTAACCAGTACGAAAATGAGGATACAATTTCGATGATTTGCAAAACAACCCGTGGTGGGCTGATCGAAATTCGGGTTGATATGCTATCAGATCGACCACATAATCTCAATTATTATAGTTTACAGGGCACAAAAGGGTGCTACGAAGCGGCACGTGGACTTGGAGATCGACCCAAAATCTGGCTGGAGGATCACGCCGATCAAACTGTCTGGCAACCTCTATCGGCTTTCGAAGAACAGTACATGCCGGAAATCTGGAGGAATCCACCTATGGAAGCCTTACAAGCCGGACATGGTGGCGGCGATTATTTTGAAGTCCGAGAATTTGTCGATTCAATTATCAACGACACCAAATCACCAATCGATATTTACGAATCTCTGGACATGACCGTTCCAGGCTTGATTTCCGAAGTATCCATTAATCGAGATAGTATTCCAGTCGAAGTACCAGACTTCCGATCAATCAAGAGGTTTCCTAAAGATCTACCGAGCATTTTGCAAAATAGCGAAGTTATTTCATGGAACTAATAATAATTACCTCAGGACAACAATGAATAAATTGAAGTTAGGAATCCCAAAAGGATCAATGCAGGATTCAACCATAAACCTATTCAAAAAATCAGGTTACACAATTACCTCCAATAGCCGTTCATACTACCCACAGATGGATGATGACCAGATTGATGTAATGTTGCTTCGACCACAGGAGATGGCACTCTATGTAGAACAAGGTGTGATTGATGTTGGTTTAGCCGGACGAGACTGGGTGGTTGAATGTGGGACCGATGTTAAAGAGATTGCTGAACTAGTTTATAGCAAAGCAACCAACCAATCGGCACGTTGGGTTCTAGCTGTGGCGAAGGATTCGGAGATTACATCAGTCAAAGACCTTGAAGGGAAAGTCATCTTCACCGAGCTAATTGACACTACCAAACAATATTTGGAGAAGAACAGCGTTAACGCGATTGTCAAGTTTTCGCATGGTGCGACGGAAGTTAAAATCCCTCACCTTTGCGAGGCCATTGTCGAAATCACGGAAACTGGTAGCTCACTTCGTGCCAACGGTTTAAAGATTATTGATACCGTCATGGAATCGGTGACCATCATAATTGTCAACCAAGAAGCTTGGCAGAATCAATGGAAACGAACAAAAATTGAGAATTTGCGTATGCTGCTTAACGGCGCATTAAAAGCCGAGAGTAAAGTTGGGCTGAAGATGAATGTCGCCGAAGAGAATCTGAAACCGATTTTGGACATCTTACCGGCAATGCGAAACCCAACCATTTCGTCACTTAGTCAAGATGGATGGTACGCCATCGAGACAATCATTGACCAACACGTTGTCCGTGAACTGATCCCCCAACTTCGACGAGTTGGAGCTGAAGACATTATCGAATATCCACTTAATAAAGTTATTCCGTAAACCAACCCAGATGCTAAAAAAGATACTGGTATTATTTTTGCTTTTCCTTGTTAACAGGGTTATTTATGCAGCAGACCGATACGCAGGCGATTTTTTGTCTCTTGGTGTTGGTGCCAGACCGTTAGGTATGGGAGGAAGTTTTTCTGCCATCGCAGACGATTCAACAGCGGCATATTGGAATCCTGCTGGGCTTGGTAATTTGCACAAATCAGAAGTCACCTTTATGCGCTCAAGTATTAATGATCTTGATAGCTATAACTTTGTCAACTATATCCATCCGGTTGGCGAGGACAGCGCTTTAGGTGTGAGTTGGATGCGAGTTGGGATTGATGACATTCCAGTCACTGCGGTCAAATATCCAACACAACCAGTTGGGCCGGGTAATCGACCGGAGATAAAGAAAAATTTTAGCCTTACTGATAATGCGTTCATGCTCTCGTTTGGAAAGAGGTATAACAGCCTCTTTGTCGGCGTTAATGCCAAGCTAATTTATATCTCCGGATATCAAAAATATAATGCACTTGGAGTCGGCGGAGATCTAGGATTCTTATGGACAAGTTCCGATCGTCGATCAGGTCGCTTTTCGGCAGCTCTGGTTGTACAGGATTTTTTCCGCACAAAACTCTACTGGAATACGCCACCGGAAACAGTCAATCAAGCTGCCCATACCGATACAATCATGCAAAATTTTCGGTTGGGTTTTGCCTATAGACAGAAAATCGAATCTTTCAGAAGCCATTTGATCCTCTCTGTAGATGTCGACAGCCTTTATGATTTTGAATTCCACTACGGGACAGAATACGTTTTTTCAGATCTGCTCTCAATCCGTTTCGGCATCCAGGAACGAAAGGGGTTTGAAACCATCCACAACATCACAGCAGGAGTTGGGTTGAGACTCGGTTTTGTAACCGGTGCCGCTTTTTCAATCGATTACGCTTTCCTTGGAAACAACGATCTAGGTAATAGCAACCAGCTTTCGCTAATCCTTCGCTTTTGACTGATTCCATTTACCTTCATTTCTCACCTTTCAATTTTGAACCAGACACGAACAAAAAATCAATCTATCATCATGTCATGTTTAGAATTGTGATATAATTCGCCTATCATCTATTAGCTTGTAATCCCCCTACTCAACAGGAGTAAAGATGACCAAAATGAATAATTGGCCAACACATCAGGGCAACAACCAGCGGAATGGTATAACAACCCAACGTTTGTCACTTCCCATGAACGAACGCTGGACTTACATCTCAACACATGCTCCACGACCCGCATGGCCACCGCCAGCCCGAAAGGATCCATGGCATCGACACCCTAAGCTCAATCCACGCGTGGTTTTTGATCGGGCTTATCACGTTGTGTCAGATGGGAAGTCGGCTTTCTTTGCCTCCTCAGCAGACGAAAAGATTTATTGCCTGGATGCTGAGAATGGTCAGGAAAAATGGTCATTTTTTACCGAAGGCCCTGTTCGCCTAGCCCCAACTATCCATGACGACAAAGTTTACGTTGGATCCGATGACGGCGTGGTTTACTGCCTTAAGTCTGAAAATGGGGATCCCGTGTGGAAGTATCGAAGTCTGATCGAAGATCGAAGAATCCCAGGAAACCAAAGAATCATTTCAAACACCCCTGTACGAACAGGTGTTCTGATTGAAAATGGTATCGCTTATTTTTGTACCGGGCTTTTCCCGAATGAGGGTGTTAAGATGGTTGCCCTGAATTCTGATGACGGAACCGAAGTGTGGGTTAGATCACACAAGGAGCTATCGCCTCAAGGGTATATGCTGGCTTCTGACACCCGACTCTATGTACCAACCGGTCGGACAAGTCCAATTGCGTTCGACATCGCCAACGGCGATCAACTGGAAAGTTATAGTGGTCCAGGCGGCACATACACACTACTAACGGATGATGAAGTTCTGGTTCATGGCACTGGAAATCGAGGTGAGTTCAAGGGACATCCGAAAAACGGAGATCAATTCGCCGTCTTCGGCGGTCTGCAGATGATTGTTACTGCTGACACGACCTATCTCCTGTCAGCGGAAAGTATTTCAGCAATCGACAGCTGTACTTACCATCAAATCGCTGAAGAGTGGAACACAGTTGCAACACAGCATCTAGAGAAGGAAAACCAACTTTGGGATTTGCAGGAGAAACTTGAGTTGTTCTCAGCCCGTCAACAAGAACCGGGAACCCTCGAGAAACTTGAGGAGACAATAGGCAAAACTGCTCAGGAACTTGAGGATATTGCAATCAATCTGCGTAATATTGAAAAAGACCGCTTCAAATGGCAATCACCACGCAAGCGATCGTATGCAATGATTCTCGCTAATGATTTGGTCATCATTGGTGGTAACAATCTTGTCGATGTATATCAGGCCAACAATGGAGAATTGGTCTGGACCGAATCGGTTGAGGGAAAAGCATACGGTCTAGCGGTAACCAACGAGCAACTGATTGTCAGTACTGATCAGGGAACCATCACCAGCTTTGGTCAACCCAAAGATAATAAGCAATCAATTGTTGCTGACGAACGAAATCCTTTTATAGAGGAGTCACAAGAAAGTGAAAGTAGCCTTGCAAAATGGATTCTTCAGCAATCAAATCAAAAAAAAGGTTATTGCCTCCTTTTGGGTGCGGAAGATGGTCGTTTGGCGTATGAACTTGCCAAACAATCAGAGTACCATATCATTTGCGTTGAGTCGGACGAAACAAAAATTCGACAGGCCCGTCAATGGCTCGATCGTGCGGGGATATATGGTATTCGCATATCAGTTCACCACATTGATGATGCCAAGTTACCCTACACGAATTACTTAGCCAACTTAATTGTCATTAATGAAACTGCACAAAACCAATTCTCAGATCGAGAGGTCTTTCGGGTTCTCAGGCCATACGGCGGTGTCATGATTACCCTCAATCAACAAAGCGAGGACAAGATCTTGCGTCGTGGCGCGATTGAAGGCGATGGCGATTGGACACACCTTTATGCCGATGCCAGTAATACAGGTTGCAGTAACGATCAACTCAAAAATCCAACAAAATTACAGTGGTTCGGCAAACCCGGCCCCCGTAAGATCGTTAACCGGCATAGTCGTCCAATGTCCCCACTTGTAAAGAACGGAAGGGTATTTGTACCTGCAGACAATCGGGTTATCGCAGCAGATGCCTATAATGGTACTGTTCTATGGGAATTAGAAGTTCCAAATTCACGACGGATTGGTGCATTAAAAGATAGCGGCCAAATGGTATTAAGTGATGAATTCTTATATATCGCTTCCAGAGATCAATGCCAAGTCATCGAAGTTGAGACCGGTAACATTTCTCTGGATATGAGTACACCACAATTGGTTGAAGGTGAAACGCGTGAATGGGGATATATCTCAGTCGTCGAAGATCAAATATTCGGTAGTGGTAAAAAGTTAGGTGCGTCATTCTACAAGATCGGTCGCTTCAACTGTGACCAACTTGAAGGTGATTATCGTGAAATGGTTACAAGCGATTATCTGTTTTCAAAAGATCGACATACCGGAAAAGATCTATGGACATACAAAAATGATAGTGTGATCTTCCATAACACGATTGCCGTGGGCAATGAACGATTTTATCTGGTAGAAAGTCAGAACCCGCAGGCACTAGCTAACACTGATGGCCGAATGCGAATTGATCTTTTTTGTAGACAGGACACCTACCTAGTCGCGCTAGATAAACAGACGGGAACTCAAATCTGGAGAGAGCCGTTTAAGTTCCCATTCGAGCATATCATGTTTCTGTCTTACGCCCAAGGAACTGTTTTGGCCACAGGGACCTACAACATCGAGGATAAGGTTTTATACCATCTCTACGCCTTTGATACCGATACCGGCAAGAAAAAGTGGGAAAGCAGCTACGATGGTGGTGGAACCGGTGGCACACACGGTGAGCAGTGGCAACACCCGGTAATCAACGGAAATCGGATCTACCTCCGCCCATACGACTTTGATCTGCAGACAGGTCAGAAGGGAACATATGTCTTACATCGCGGTGGGCATGGCTGTGGAGGGCTTTCTGGATCGGCGAATTACTTATATGGTCGAGGCGGTAACCCGCGGCTCTACGAGTTGGGAGATGGAGAAACGTCAGGTTTACCAATGAGTAAAGTGAATCGGCCTGGTTGTTGGATCAATATGATTCCAGCCAACGGGATGGTAATTATTCCGGAATCGAGTTCCGGCTGCACGTGCGCCTATCCACTTCAGACTTCGTTATGCTACATACCTAACACCGATTAACCTAGTTCCGTCAGATCGGTATAGTCGATCCGGTCGCAAATAATTCTTCCCTCTACATGCGACTGAATGCCTTTTAACGTTGGTAAGCTGCTGCGTCGAACTGCAGGGTGTTTACGTTCATAGGTCAGTTGAAAAGCTGGCTTCCCCCGAGGTGAGATAGCATCGACAATCCGAAAAGGAACGAGTGCAAAGTCAGCGATCGTTTGGTCAACCCTCAAATTCATCCTACCGTTAATAATCTTATTACAAATGAAATTGAGCAGTTTACCAGCTGAAACAGCATCCAGATACCAAACCTGGATTTCGCGATGATCGAAACGTATTAAACCTTCTGTGTAACACTTTACAGTATTACCTTCAACAACATATCGCAATGTGATCACTTCTGTCACGTCGATCATGCTAGACTCTCAATCTGATTTGCTATATCATAACAGCATTTTTCAGCGCTTTCTGTCAAATCTAACGTAAAAACAAAAAACAATTTTACAGCCTTTATAGAAAATGGAAACGTGTTTTTAATACTAGCGTAATATCTTAATGATAGAATCCTTCAACTCGACACAAAAATAATAAGGGTAGGCAAAATGAAATTAATCATCTGCAGGAACAGACAGAAAGACCTTCTAAAATCTGTTTTGGGGTTTTTCTTCCCACTACTCATCATCGGCTGTAGTGGTTCGATTGGAAAAATTGATGTTGAACATGTAGATGCAATCACAGCCAGATCAGAGATTGCAATTGATCAAGCACGGTTGGCTAACGCTGGATCGTTGTCTAAAGACCTATTTCAGAAAGCAGAGACAGCATTAAAATTGGCAGATCAAGCGAAAGAAGCCAAGCAAGGACTTGATGCCATTCGTTTGGCTTATGATGCCCAAAACTACGCACAAAGTGCAGAAAAGGCCGCTACATACAAGTCACAGGAAGCCAGTTTGAATGCCATCATCCAGCGGAGAGAAACGGAGATCCTGCGACAGCAATCTATGTTTGACACAATTAATCAAGAGCTTGAAGATGCTCGGCTAGAAATCCAAAAAGCCGAAGCTGATAAAGTTCAATTAAAACGGGAGTTTGATCACAGTTCGGAAATAGCAGCACAGAATCTGACCAGAGCAAGAGACGACTGTAAAAAAGATCGAATCGAACTATCGATTTTGCAAGAACAGTTTGATGAGACAAAGACAGAATGGCAACAAGCACTTCATCAGATTGATGAATACGAGACACAAATCTACAAGTTTCGACGTCAGCTGGCTATGGCAGAATCAGTGACGGATGAGGCCAAGAAAACAGCTAACCAAGCACGCACGAAAGCAGCTTTACAAGGACAAAGCTACTCCCAAAAAATCGACAATTTGAAACAAGAAAAGATGGTACAGGATCACACCGCCATACTGAAGGAAAAAGCACGCCAAGCACGCCAATATGTTCAACGTCAAAAGGCTTGGAATAACTCTAAAACAGGGAAAAGTTCGCTTAGTCCCCAAAAACAGTCGGCAGGTAAATCAGCAATTGCTGATTGGTACTTGGCTTGGGTCGACAAAAACATGACACGACATCTTCAAAATTATACGGCCAATACGGTTACAGAACAAATATTGATTAGATCTAACGGTGAAAAGCGGAATTTTATTAACCGGAAAAATTTAGCGACTGAAATTAAGAATATAACACAGCAAAATTGGACACCGAGTGATTCGGCATTTCAAGCTGAGAGTGACAGTATGATTGGTACATACCGTTTCAATAAAGTTTCAAATCGCTCAAGTCAACCGGTCACCTATGACGTCTGGGAGAGAGAAGTTTGGATGCGTGAAAATGATAAGAGTCAATGGGAGGTTCATCGTGAAATTTGGCGCATTTACGAAGAAGTACCAAGATACTGATACTGATCCTCAAGGAGGTGGGCCGATGCAAGAAGGAACCAAACCATGGGACAAATCGAAAAAGCCAGCGAGTTATAGCTATGCAATGGTAGGGCTCGTTTCAGCAATCCTGATTTTGGGAGTGACCTTCTTAATTCTGGGAATTTTTGATCCCGGTGAGGATATCAAGGATTTTATTGCTAGGTGGGAACAAGCTGTCGAATCGAAGCAACCAGAAAAATACCAAAAACTTTGGGATAAGGGCGCGCTAAAGCGAAATAGAGTTCAGTATGAACGGGCCGAAAACCTGGTGAAACGACAAGGAAAGGTTGATGCGGATGTCCGTCTCGTGTCACCCAGGAGAGACTTTCGGCATTCGGATCGAAGACGCATCGATCAAATCCCAGTTAAATTGTACAAGAACGATGAACTGACGATGACGATCTATCGGGATTTAGTTATCCAGAAAAAAGGTCTGCGAAAACAATGGCAGTTGATAGTAGACCGGGTTAACGGAGACATTGAACACCATGAGGCTGCGCAGAATCCGCCGGAAGAAGAAATTCAAGAGGTGCTAACGGCAGGCAGCCTAGGAGTCGCAACAACCCTGGGAAGTCCGAAAGAAGCAACCGTTAACTCCCAACTAACATCATCTAGCGCAACAATGTCAGGCTCTGCTCCACTGGACACCAAGCTGAAATTAAGCCAAGTGCTCGGCGATTGGCAACAGGCATGGCAGACAAAAGACCTGAAGCAATATATGGATAAGTATGCAGAAGAAGCGGCAATTACTCGAGTATCTGTCCGAAACGGCAAAGAATATCCAAAAATTCTTACCAAAGCGCAGCTCCGTGAGAGCATGAAGCGTGTCAATAAAACATACAGCAAAATCGAGGTTTACATCTCAAACTTGCAGATAAACGGTGATCATGCTGTTGCTGACGTTGGGTTCTTGCAAGAATTTAAAGGAACTTCAGCTTCTGGTTCACGTCCCGCCTATCAGGACTTCGGCACTAAGACTCTGATCTTCATGGTTGATCCATCCGATGGGCTTTGGAAAATTTATTCTGAGAGCTGGAAACTTTATAAAGAAGTACCCAACTATCCCAAATCATAAAAACTAACTGTAAAAACTAAAGAAGTTCGTAGTTTACTCTACGATATCCTACCGCAAGTACGGCGTATGGATGCCATTCAGGCTTTTGATTCCATGGAGTTCCCTCTGGTCGAGATTGAGGATCAAGATGGGCTGACCGGCGCCGGTTTCCCTACACTAGTCGGAAAAGATGGGGCGCTACTAAGCAAATTATCGACAATACCTGATTCCCATTTTTCTAGAAGAAGATCCCAACAATATTGACCGTATATGGCGTCGAATGTGGATGGAGACTCACTGGGTCGGACGTGGGGGAATCGTCGGCCTGGGTATTGCTGCTATCGACATCGCTCCGATCCAGAAAAACTATCTCGATTTTATTTGACATAAACCAAAACACACATTACAATCAAGCTCTAGCTTCAGCTAATATATTAGCTGAAATAATGTAGAGTATAGAATTGTCTCTCTGGGAGTTCTTTCAGTACCCTCCACGTAAACTCCAAACTCGATGTTATTTCCCCCTCTATTGGCTGCTTTTCCAAATGAATTTCCATCCTCGACCTCGTATACCTCGCTAAGGCTATATTACGATTCTGCAAGAAATAGCTTATATGTTGGTTTGAAATTTACGTTTAGGAAAAGGAAGATTCTAATGAAGTTAAAAGTCAACCACTCGATTAAAAGGGTGTTGAAGAATTGCCAGTGTCTGTTATCTGCACTGTCCATTGCAACTTTACTAAGTTCCGCTTCACTCTCATGGAGCCAAAACGGGAAAATTAGTGGTGATTATATTGGCGATTATTATTATTTAGCTTCGGTACATAACGAAGATTGGCAAGGTCGGCATGGATTCCAGTACCGGCGCATCTACCTCAATTACGATAAAGACATTGCCGATGACCTGGTTATCCGTTTACGATTTGAAATGAATAGTCCATCCTTCAACGCCAAAGAACTGGGAAAAATTGCACCTTTTGTCAAACATGGGTACTTGAAGTGGTCCAATTCGGATTGGAGGACAACCAGTTATTTCGGCCTTATCGGCACACCAACTTTTGCCACGGTCGAGCAAATCTGGGGTTACCGTTCAGTGGCCAAAACACTGGAAGATCTTCATAAACTAGGCAGCAGTACCGATTTCGGAGCAGCTGTCAAGGGCAGTTTCGATGCAGATAAAAAATTCAGCTATCATGCTATGCTGGGAAACGGGGCCGGAACCAAAGGCGAGGCCAACAGCGATAAGAAGGCCTACTTGTCATTAACTGCCCGTCCAGTCGAAGGATTAATTGCCGAAGTGTACGGTGAATTTGGAACGGGTACTGATCAAACCAGTAACTACATGTTCCATGGACTATTGGGTTATCAAAGAGATCAACTGAATCTTGGACTGTTGATGAGCAACAAAACAAGCCAAAAAGGTAAAGACAAGGAGGATGAGGCGCGTTTAGCTGGATCCGTCTTTGGCTCTATGCAATTAGGGGATAATTTGGCGGCCCTTGCGCGTGTTGATAGGAACTTTGATCCACATGTCACCGGGGAGAAAATTTCGTACCTGCCGCATGCGGCCACTGCGGCATCTAATACAATTATCTTAGGCGTCGACTGGTCACCAGCGACAAACACCCATATTATTCCGAATCTGGTAGCGATCCTCTATGACGAACCGGACAAGGGTAACAAACCGGATATGGACTTGCAACCCCGTTTGACACTTTATTATAAATTCTAGTGCTTTTCAGAAGGATAAAAATATCATGTGTTTTTCAACTTTGAGCAAGTGCTTAAGACTATTCGTGTCGCTTTTATTTATCAGTCTCTTGTCGACTTTCCCCGCTTCAGGTGAGTTCAAATTTACGGCTATTCCTGATCAAGACACGGCACGCTTACAAGAACGATTTGGCAAAATAGCAGATTATCTTTCAAAAAAGCTGGAGGTTGAAGTAAAATATATTCCGGTGAAAGACTACGCAGGTTCTGTACAGTCTTTCAAGAACAATGAGGTTCAATTGGCTTGGTTCGGTGGTTTATCGGGTGTTAAAGCTCGGCTTGCTGTTCCTGGATCAGTGGCAATTGCCCAAGGTGCAGAAGATCCGGAATTCATCAGTTATTTTATTGCTAATACTAGTACGGGACTCTCTTTTACAGAGGAGTTCCCAAAAGGGATAAAAGGGAAGACCTTTACTTTTGGTTCCAAAGGGTCAACTTCTGGCCGCTTGATGCCAGAGTACTTCATACGTCAACATTTTAGCCAAACACCGCGTGATGTCTTTACACGAGTTGGCTTTAGCGGTGATCATTCTAAGACCTTAGCCTTGGTTCAATCCGGCAGTTACGAAGTGGGTGCCATGAATTTCGAGGTCTGGAAAAAGGAAGTCGATGCCGGTCGAGTTGATCCTACCAAGGTACAGGTCATTTGGAGAACACCAACTTACCCAGATTACAATTGGACGATTCGTGATAACGTGGACGAAACTTACGGTAAAGGGTTCATCAAAAAAGTTCAACAAGCACTGATAGATATTCAAGACCGAGCAATCTTGGATGCCTTCCCCAGATCCAGTTTTATCCCGGCTGATAATTCCATGTTTAAACCCGTTTTAGATGCGGCTATTGCGGTTGAAATCATCCGAAACTAATTTGTTAGCGGCGGGACTCACGTCCCTCCACTACTTTTGTTTGTAACCAATTCAGATATAGATAATGGAATCAGATACCAATCCCCCTTTATTTCGTCTTGATCGAGAGAATGTGTCCTATCAAGACTTCATCGCCCTTAAAAATGTCACCTTGGAAATCAATCAAGGAGAAAGGGTCGGGTTGATCGGCCCAAGCGGCGCAGGCAAAACCACTTTACTGCGGACGCTTTACCAAAAAGTTTCAGATCAATCGGCATTTGTTCACCAGCATTATGCCCTGGTTCCACAACTTTCCGCTTTTCATAACGTCTATATCGGTCGCCTTGACCGGAACTCCACTTCTCAGAACCTGATCAACTTGGTTTACCCACGAGAAAAAGTTCGGCAAGAAATTCTTCCTATTCTGGATTCATTAGGAATAGAGGAGAAATCATTTGCCAGGGTGGGTGAACTTTCCGGTGGTGAGCAACAACGTGTGGCGGTTGCGCGTGCGATTTACCGTCAAGAAAGCATCCTGTTGGCAGACGAGCCAGTATCTTCAGTTGATCCCCATCAAGCAGGTATAGTGCTAGAATTAATAAATCAGGTAGCTGAAACGGTAGTGATGTCCTTACATGCTGTAGAGTTAGCTATAAAATATGCTGAACGGATTATCGGACTGCATAATGGCGAGATTCAATTTGATCTATCAGCAGAGGAAGTCACGCCAATCATGCTAAAGGAACTGTACCAAAAGCCGTAGGAATCTCAAATATTACTGTTTCCTAAAACCTAGATCCACTCTACCATTATGCTGAAAACCAGCCTCATCTTTGTCGGTATTGCCTTTATTGCCATCCTATTAGCCGATTTAGAAGTTTCCACCCAACATCCTTGGTCAGAGATGGGCCGAATGGTGGAAGGCGTCTTCACACCTGATCTGCCTGTGGTCTGGGAGTTCAAATCCTCACTACTCAACACCGTGATCTTTGCCCTCTGCGGCACCTTTCTGGGGGCTGTATTAGGAATCGGATTGGCTTTTTTCTTCCAGTACATGCCAGTTCGATTGTTCTGCGCCTTTATTCGTGCCATCCACGAAATTTTTTGGGCTTTCATTTTTCTGCCTGTCGTCGGGTTGAATTCCATTTGTGGGATCTTAGCGATTGCTATTCCCTATGCCGGAATCTTCGCCAAAGTGTATGCCGAAATTATCCAAGAATCTGATCAGCAACCTTTAGAAGGAATTCCCAATGAGGCTCACCGTCTAAGCCGTTTTTTCTACGGTGTTCTGCCGGTTATCTATGCCGACACCAAACACTACACCGCCTACCGGTTTGAATGTGCTTTGCGCTCAAGCGCCATTCTCGGCTTTATTGGATTACCAACTTTAGGATACCATCTGGAAACTTTTTTTACAGAGGGCATGTATTCGGAAGCAGCAACACTCTTGATTACTTTTTATCTTCTAATTGCTTCTCTCAAATATTGGTTAAAACCCCGATTGGCACCAGTTTATATTGTGCTGGCCTTTGTTCTGCTATCAAGGGAGGTCTCACTTTCCTGGGAAAATGTTGCACGTTTCTTTACCTATGAGATCTTACCCTGGCCAATGCGAAGACAGGGTATTAGAGATGGCACGTATGCAGTATCTTTTGTTGCAATCCCTCTTTGGGAATGGGTAAAAGAGATTTGGCTGGAAGAAGCTTGGGAAGGCATATGGAAAACTGTCGTCTTAACACAGATTGTTTTGGTTGGTACTGGATTCTTCTCTTTGTTCAGTTTTCCTTTTGCCTGCTGTCACTTTGCAGGGAAGACTACCAGCCGAATTTGGCATTATCTGTTAATCGTTTTTCGTACCACTCCAGAGTATATTTTTGCTTACATCTTTTTAACTTTGTGGGGACCATCAATGCTGCCGGCAGTTTGGGCGATCCTATTGCATAACGGTGCGATTTTGGCGTTTTTAAGCAGTAACAACGCCGACCTGGTTCAACTGAGAATGGATGCCCCTTTAAAACATATCAATCGATACTTCTATGAAATCCTGCCACGTATATACGGTCAATTTCTGGCCTTCCTTTTCTACCGATGGGAAGTCATGATGCGGGAATCAGCTATCCTGGGGATTTTAGGAATATATACCTTGGGATTCTATATCCACAGCGCTATTTCAGATGACCAAATTGACAAAGCAATTCTTCTGATTCTATTCACAGCCATACTGAATATGGGAATTGATTCTATTTCACAGCGGATACGTAAGCGACTAAAAATATCCACCAAACTATCGATCTCATCATAACAAACTATATCGCCATATCAGGCATGTGACCTTAAATCCTTGACAAGAATACCTCATGACTATAACATTACGTTATGTATATCAACTTAGCCTAGAGATGGTTTCAGGTGACTCAGTTTAGTAATACTAATCTAACAGCTAAAGAATTAATCGGGTGGGTCAATGATGCTCGTCAGCGAACCTTCGACTTGGTAGCCGACCTAAG
The DNA here is from genome assembly GCA_012963885.1 of Candidatus Poribacteria bacterium. GTDB lineage: Bacteria > Poribacteria > WGA-4E > WGA-4E > UBA9662 > UBA9662. Next base: position 17,246 of record DTUY01000046.1, read on the forward strand.
CGACAAGCAAATTATGAGTCCCTATTTGTCGATTGTGAATCCACTGTTATGGGAAATTGGTCATGTCGCCTGGTTTCAGGAAAAATGGGTTCTGCGGGAGTCGTGTCGGCAAAAACCAATTAGAGATGATGCTGATAAACTTTGGGATTCAATTGCCATAGCGCATCAGACTCGTTGGCATTTACCACTTCCATCACGTGACCAAACACTCGACTACTTGCGTCAGGTCCGAGATAGAATCATCGAACAACTGGAAGGTGAAAATCCAAGTCCGGAACTCTGCTATTTTGTTCGCTATACGGTTCACCATGAAGATATGCATAATGAAGCATTTACTTACACTCGACAGACATTGGCCTATACACCACCGCAGTTTTCAGAGTCGAACGTCTGCCACCATATCCCCGGAGGAGGAGGATCTTTGCCCGGCGACGCCAAGATTTCTGGCAAGACATTCGCGCTGGGGGCAACTTTAGATCAACCATTTGTCTTTGATAACGAAAAATGGGCACATCCCGTTGAGGTCAATCCTTTTTCCATTGCGCTTGCCACGGTAACACAAGCCGAGTTTGCAGCTTTTGTCGAAGAGGATGGATATCATCGGCAAGAATTCTGGAGTCAGGAAGGTTGGAAATGGCGAGAGACGGAAAATGCTGCCCATCCGGTCTACTGGAAAAACAATGGGAATGGATCTTGGCTGCGTCGTCACTTTGATCAATGGTACTCTCTGGAACCGCATCTGCCAATTATTCATGTCAACTGGTACGAGGCAAATGCCTACTGCTGTTGGGCCAAACGCCGGTTGCCAACCGAAGCAGAATGGGAGATAGCAGCATCCGCTGATCCAGTAGATTTAGACCAACCCAATCGGCTTTTCCCCTGGGGAAATGAATCTTCTCATTCTAGCCGAGCTAACACGGATTGGCAAACGATGGGTTGCATTGATGCCGGTGCTCTTCCTGATGGTGATAGTGCTTTTGGGTGCCGACAAATGATAGGTAATGTCTGGGAATGGACCAGTAGCATATTTTCACCTTATCCCGGCTTTGAAGTTGATTCCTACAAAGAATATTCCGAACCTTGGTTTGAGACACGAAAAGTTCTGCGGGGAGGATGCTGGGTTACCCGGTCCCGTATGCTACGAAACACATGGCGTAACTTCTATACTCCTGAACGGCGTGATGTGCTGGCGGGGTTCCGCACCTGTGCTCTGTAATAACCCTCGATCGAAAGATAATAATCTTCATGTTTTCCTATGCTGTTGAATCTAATAAAGAATAATAACTTTGGAGTAATACCTTATGGTTTCAAATGATACTTCCAACCTAAATACCTTGACAAGTCTGGCAAAAACTTGCGGATGAGCTGCCAAAGTCAGTCCGGTCGGACTGGGAGAACTTTTGGCCAGACTACCTCAAAAGTCTGACCACAATCTGCTGGTCGGTTTTGAGACCAGCGACGATGCAGGGATCTATCGCCTGAACGATAAAATGGCTATAGTTACCACCGCTGATTTCATCACACCACCAGTTGATGACCCTTACCTGTATGGGCAAATTGGAGCAGCTAATTCCATCAGTGATGTCTACGCCATGGGCGGACGACCTGTGACCTGTTTGAATCTGGTTGGGTTCCCTTCGGATAAGCTGAAACCAGAGGTGCTACACGGCATCATTGAAGGGGCGCTAAGCAAAATCACTGAATCTGGAGCGGTTTTGGCTGGAGGACATACCACTGATGATGAAGAACCTAAGTTTGGGCTAGCCGTAACTGGGATTGTCGATCCGAACAAGTACTGGCGCAACATAGGCGCCAAGCCCGGAGATGTTTTAATTTTGACAAAGCCCATTGGTAGCGGTGTTATTTTTAACGCCAACCTGAAAGGATGGGTATCACCGTCAACTTTAGAAGATTGTCTTAATATCATCACCACACTCAACAAAGATGCAGCGGAAGCTATAGCAGACTTTGAACCTCACGCAGTAACCGATATCACAGGATTTGGGTTGGCAGGACACGCATTGGAAATGGCCAAGGGATCGGATGTGACGCTTGAAATTCAGGTGTCCGACGTCCCCGTTATGAATCAAGCTCTGGATATGTACCAGAAGGGAATGAGTACGGGTGTAAACGCTGCCAATCGTGCCTTAATTCAGGATTTTACCCGTTTTGAAAAAGCGTTGCCTCCATGGCACCAAGAGATTTTTGTTGATCCACAGACCAGCGGTGGTTTGCTTGTTGCCGTCAGCGAATCTGTCGGCCAGGACCTTCTAAAAACACTACACCACAAAGGTGTTGAAACCGCACGTCTGATTGGGAAAGTCACCTCTCTGGTAGAATCAAACCATTTAATCTTCACTTAAACAAATACTATGATGTTAAGCCATGAAGCATAATCCGGTTGTAGACCAAAAATCGGCACAAAGCCGAAAAATCTGCATGGTGACACCAGCACCAGCCTACTCTCGCAAAGGCAATCGTGTTACAGCACTCCGATGGGCACGCATTCTGCGGCAACTTGGACATCAGGTTGTCATCCAACAAAGTTATCAAAAACTCAAGTGTGACCTGATGATCGCCCTACACGCGCGGCGCAGTCATGAGTCCATGGTTCATTTCCGTCGACAGCATGCTAACCTCCCGTTAATCCTTGCCCTGACTGGTACCGACCTGTACGGTGATATCCATACAGATAAATCGGCGCAACTATCCCTGGAGATGGCAGATATTTTTGTTTTGCTTCAGCCAGAAGGGATGAATCAACTGCCGTCGTCCATGCACCATAAAGCCGAGGTGATATATCAATCAGTCACACCGCCGCCAGGACAGTTTCAACCCAAAAGAGGCCTTTTTGAGATATGAGTGATCGGGCACTTACGTCCCGTGAAGGACCCTTTTCGAGTCGCTAACGCAGTTCGGCTACTCCCTGCCTCCTCCCAAATTAAGGTATTACACGCGGGTGCAGCTCTAAGTCCAGACATGGAATCAGAGGCTGTGGCCGAAACCGAATCAAACCCACGCTACTGTTGGCGAGGAGAATTACCACGTTGGAAAACGTTGCGGCTATTGGCTAGCAGCCGTCTGTTAGTTTTGACCTCTCAGATGGAGGGCGGAGCCAACGTGGTTTCCGAAGCCTTGGCCTGCTCCATTCCTGTTATTTCATCACGGATATCCGGTTCAATTGGCCTCCTAGGACCAGAGTATCCCGGGTACTTCCCGGTAGGTGATACACGAGCACTAGCTGATCTGCTGCACCGTGTAGAAACAGATCATCCATTCTACCTAGATCTGAAAGCGTGGTGTCACCAACGGAAAGAAATTGTCAGCCCAGAACGGGAGAAACAGAGTTGGGAATGCTTACTGCAAAGGATCCCAGATCATAGACAACACAAATGTGAATAGAGAGACGTTTAAGTCATAATGTCCTTCTTCACTTGTGTGTCATCGTCACCTTGGCGCAATCCCCTTGGAATAAGCACCCGATCTAAAAATTCAAACAGGAAATGAATAAGTAAGGCTAAGAGAGCAACCGGTATGGCTCCCTGTAAGATGTAAATTTCAGGTGCGTTGAGGTCGATACCGCTTAAGATCGGTTCCCCCAAACCACCAACACCGATGAAAGCCGCAATAGTTCCTAATGCCACAGTCATGATACCGCTAGTTTTAATGCCCGACAGTATGGTTCGGGATGCCATGGGTAGGAAGATCTTTGTGAGTTGAGCACTCGGTTTAAGTCCGATGGCAGCAGCAGATTCACGCAACTGAACCGAGATGTTCTGTAACCCTGTCGCGGTGTTGTGAACAATGGGTAACAGGGCATAAAGAACCAGCGCCGTTATCGCATTTTTTTCAGACGTACCTAAAAACGGAATAAACAGAGCAAACAGACAAAGCGATGGAATAGTGTAGATAATACCCGTCACCCCAAGAATTAACTGGCTAAATATTCCCGGTCGGCTGGCAATTATTCCCAATGGCACACCAATCAGGACAGCAAAGATCATGGTCAGCAAAACCAATTTAAGATGCTGAAATGTAAATTTTGCGACTTTGCTGGTAAAGCTAGTACTCATGGGTGTTAAAATGGAACTCGAAGTCGACTCTTCAGTCACAGCAGATTTTGTTTGGCTAAAATAGAGTGACGCCGCAACAGTATAGTCCTTTTCTTTTTCAGCTTTCTGGTTCAACTGCATCATCAGTTTTTCGTCGATCGTTTCTTCTAGTGTCTTGATGATGGCGATGGATTTGGGATCGGTATCATGCCGATAAAGGAAAACGGCATCGTATTTGGGAAAAAACTCCAAGTCGTCGATTAATACTGTCAGCTCGAATTTCAGCAGTTTCGCATCGGTGGAATAGGCTTCCATTAAATCAATTTCGTCATTTCTAAGGGCAACATAAGCTAACTCATGAGCCATGCCCTTTACGTTTTCCATTTGCAAACCATAGTGCGCGGATAGACTCTTCCAGCCATCCTGCCGGTTAAGGAACTCGTGAGTCAATCCCGCCGTTAAAGAAGGATGGCTTTTCAAGTCACTGATCCGTTGAATTTCCAGACTTGATGCTCTGTCCTGCCTCATAGCGATGGCATAGGTGTTATTAAATCCCAATTTACCGGTCATAGCCACACCGTATTCCAACAATCTCCCCTGCATTTGATCAAAGGTCAAATCAGTTTCTGATTTTAGGATGGCTTGACGGATGGTGCCTGTGTAATCGGGATAGATATCGATATCACCATTCTTGAGAGCTTCCCAGACGATGATAGTCCCACCCATGCGTTGTTTATGTTCAACGGTAACTCCGCTCTCTCTGAGCAAATGCGTGGTGATTTCTCCGAGTACAACCGATTCAGTAAATTTCTTCGATCCGATGGTGATTTCTTGAGCTTTAATGGAACCGATCGATAGCAAAGCAATGAAGCAGCATACTAATAGACACTTGAGGCGTAGGAAGAGAGTCATATTTCGATCAAGCTCCTTTGGCTAGTGATAAATTTGGTTACAAACGTATCAGCTGGTTGATTCTGCAGTTGATCAAGCGTACCTTGTTGCACAACCTGTCCCGATTTGAGCAGCACAATAACATCACCAAGATAAGCCGCTTCATGCAGGTCATGGGTAACTAAGACCACTGTTTTTCCCAGACTCTGAAAGATGTCCTTCAGCTCTTGCTGAAGGCTAGAACGAACAATTGGATCTAAAGCGCCTAACGGTTCATCCAACAACAAAACACCTGGATCAAGGGTTAGCGAACGCATGAGACTGACTCGCTGCCGCTGGCCACCAGACAGTTCGCCGGGAAAATTATTCAGTAAATCAGACGGGAAATCCGTTAATCGGCATAATTCTTCCAAACGTTGCTGCATCTCGGTTCGAGGTTGGTTTAATTCTCTTGGCATCAACAACACATTCTGACTAGCAGTTAAATGTGGAAACAATCCTCCATCCTGAATTACATAGCCAGTACGCCTGCGAATCTCCAAAATGTTGTTGGGTGAAATGGTCTGCCCCTCGAATTCGACGACACCCTGAGTAGGGGCAATCAAACCGTTAATCAACCTCAATATGGTTGATTTCCCACATCCGCTGGGGCCAATCAAAGCAGTGACTTTCCCTTTTTCAATATTCAAATCGGTTGGACAAAGGGCAACTACACTTCCATAATTTTTACTGACATTTTTTAACTGAATCATCTCAGGTTTCCTTACTGGACCGAGGACATAGCATTACAACCGAGAACCATCCCCGCTCGTCTTGCCACTGTTGTTCTATTTCAAACCCAGCTGCTTGACTGATTTCATTAAAATGTGTAATTGTATACTTATAGCTGTTTTCAGTATGGATATATTCCCCCTCACTCAAATCGTATGATTCTCCAGTGTCCCGAATGGACACAGACTGATCAACACGGCTAATCAGCCGCATTTCAATCCTTGATTCCGATTCGATGAACGGTGCCCAATGATCAAACTGATTGATCACAAAATTAGCACCAATTTCTCGGTTAAGTCGAATCAGTAGGTTCTTGTTAAAGGCTTCCGTCACCCCGGAACTATCGTTGTAGGCAGCTTCAATAATGGAGGTTTCTTTGACCAAATCAACGCCGATCAGCAACCGATCGGATGGAGACATGTGTTCCCGGACCTGTTGGAGAAAAACTGAAGCTTCGCCTGAATCAAAGTTACTAATATTACTGCCCAAAAAGAGGATTAAAGCAGGACTGATACTTTGTTGTGCCAAAATCGGCATGGCGGCCTGGTATTCAGCAGCCATAGCAGTGACGGAAAGCCGATTATATTCCGTTAACAATTGGATGGAAGACTGTAACAAGAACTCGGATGAAATGTCAATAGGAATATAGTGTAATGTTGCTTGTCTTTCAAGAATAGCATCGATCAACAGACGTGTTTTACCAGAGTTTCCGCTTCCAAGCTCAACCAAAGAGAGACCTTGAGAAACTCCTTGTATTATCTCAGCTGCCTTGGTCCGAAGTATCTGCTCCTCAGTTCGCGTGATGTGATATTCAGGCAACTGACAAATTTTTTCAAACAGTTTCGAACCGACTGAATCATAGAATAACCAACATGGTAAAGATTTCGGAGTTTGTAACAGACCTCTGCTCACTGCAGAGATGATAGATTCCAACTGCTTGGTGGTTTCTACTTCAACCAGATTGACACCAGAAACCACACGTCTTTTGTTTTGCAAATCCATTCCCTATGGATTAACTACAAGTATTTGACAGCTGATTGGATTCAAAAAATTGAAATAAAAAAATCTCACTTAACCTTTTGAATTGTAAAGCAAGAGATCAATATAATCAATACGTTTGGAGATCCTGATAAACATCCAATTGAAAATTATTACTTGATTTCAATATCTAATCGAGGTTATCTTCCTGGTTGGTCTTCAGCCAAGTTTCCGCTGCCTGCATATGAGGTAAATCTGGATCGGCATGCTGCCAAGATGAAAGAAAATTCTTATAAGCTGCTGTCGCCTTGACCTTCTTACCAGCCAATGCGTACGACCTGGCAATTCCAAACAGCGCGTGTCCGCTACTGGGTCGGAACGACAAAATATCTTGGTAGGCCTTTCGGGCATTTGGCCAATCCTTTATCCGCAGGTATGCCGCAGCCAAACTTTCCTGCACTGGACGGGGATAAAAAGGCGGATCACCCACAAAAGATTTTTTCCCTTTTTCTATGGCACGTTCAAATAGTTCAATCGCTTCTTCATGATTGCCTTTCACACTTTCGATATTCCCGCGCAATTCCAGAGATGTTGTAGCAAGCCGGTTAATTTCGTGCTCGGATAGACGCTGATTGCCAGATTTGGATTTGTCAAGACTAAGTTGCCAAAGTGAAGCGTCCAAAGCTATTGCTAATTGATTAGCCTGATCTACATTCCCTTTATCTAATACTGCCATTGCCTTAGCGAACAATAAAAGATGTTTCCGCAAATCTTTCGCCCTTGTACTGACGTCCTCAGGCACTTCAATCAAGCTATCCACAACCGCCTGCCAGAAACCAAAGCGCAAGTTAAAATCAGGTACAGTGAACAATGATTTACGCTCAAAATACCAGTACCAAGGAGAATCAGACGCTTTATCTTTTGTTGTCCCCTTCTTTCCCTTTGAACTTAATGGCAGCTTTTCTAGTGTCTGGCTCCATCTCATTCCATCCTGATAACGACCAGCTTCAGCACAGTTAGCAACCATAAATTGCAGATTATGCCAATAATTCCAATTATCTATTGGTTCGATGCTCTGTAGTCTAATATAGCCTGAATCGGCTTTAGCAGAATCTGCAAAACTTTGATAGGCTCTCTGATAATCGCCTACCTTGAAAAAGATGTGCCCGGGCATATGAACAATATGGCCAGACTTAGGCGCCAGTTCGGCCAATTTCTCAGCGCTATTAAACGCTGCTTCAGGATGCTCATCTTCCAAACCATGAATCCAGTAATGATGCGCGCCGTGGTGATTCGGATAAGAATTTAAAATATTCCGTAAAATTGATTGGCTATAAATTGCCCCTCCCTTCGGACGCTTTTCCGTATCATATCCTCCAGATGTTCTACCGAGATAACCTGCGTAAAACAGTTTGGCTTCCACATCATCCGGGTATCGGTCAATTAATGTCTCCATCTCTCTGACGTATCCTGCTCGATCATTCTTATTTAGCAAAGATGCGGCACGGATATAGTATTGTTCGTACTGATTAGCCTTTGAACTCAATGCAATCGCTTTTTCTATAGCCGATTTTTGCATTTCGGTCTTTTGGTCTCCAGTAACAAGAGGCCTACCGCGAGATAACGCCACATAAATCCCCCAATAAGCCATAGCGCAGGAATCATCGTACTGCACTGCTTCCTTAAACGCACGTAGGGCTTCAAACCACCAAAAGCAGTGTAAGAGACTAAGTCCTTGATTGAAATATTTTTGAGCCATCTCAGATTGGGTGGTAATTATGAGTGAACTGTTTCCAGTACCATCTACCAACGCAGGAGACGTGTAAGGGGTGAAATAGGGCCAAAACGATTCAATATCCATCTTCGGTTCTTCTGTCTGTTGCGGGGATTGGTCAGAAGATGATACTGAACTAAACGCCAACAGTAAGAATAGTGGGATGACCAAGTATTTCATAGATTGTCACTGCCCCAGTTGCAAATGCAAAACATTTAAGATAATACTGAACTAATATGACCAGAAGAATTGTAGCACCAATCACAATTATTGACAATTCAATCTCGGCTAGCCTAAATCGTCGCATGTGATCATAAAAAGATCGACCAAGAGCAATCTCACTGTAATGCGTCTCAATCATGATTTGCTGACAGTGATAATTGTTGACAGTCTCCAGTTGATAACCTATAATCTGAAAATACTGTTTTGCTAACTGCATTACCAATTCCAGAACTAAAAACTGAGTGATAGTCGGGTGAGCCAAAAATCTATTCGCCTGCTGAAAGACCTGACACAGGCCGATGCTATTTCCGGGTATGAATTTGAAGTAAAATCAATCTTCCGATCCCGATTAGAAAAAGCTGGAGACATTAGTCAAGATCGAATTGGCAGTACCTTTTGCACGAAAGTGGGTCATTCAGGAACTCCACGCGTTCTGCTCGATTCTCATATGGATGAGATAGGTTTCCTCGTTCAGCGAATCACCTCTTCCGGATTTGTAAAATTCGTCACCGTCGGCGGATGGTGGTCACATACGTTACTAGCGCAAAGAGTTAATATCCTAACCAAAAATGGCAAGGTTCCGGGGGTTATAGGCGCCACACCACCACACCTACTGGATAAAGGCAAACGTGATCAAGTAATAGATCTACAGGACCTTTACATTGATATCGGAGCAGAAGATCGATGTCAGGCAGTCGAAGATTTTGGGGTAAAACCCGGCTGTGCCATTGTGCCTGTTGGCCCTTTTCTTCCACTAAAAAACCCTAAACTGTTTTCAGCCAAGGCCTTTGACAACCGTGTGGGTGTTGCCCTGGTTATTGAAACGCTAGAACGGCTAAAGGATCACCCTAACACCGTCATTGGCAGTGGTACGGTACAGGAAGAAGTTGGGTTGCGAGGAGCAACCACCATTGGGCACTCTACCCAACCAGACGTGGCAATTGTCTTAGAATGTCCGCCTGCAGATGACATTCCCGGTTTCGATAACGATGCAGCCCAAGGCAAGTTAGGTAATGGATGTCAGATCCGGTTGTTTGATCCCACTCATATTGCCAATCCTCCGTTGGCTGACCTTGTTATTCAAACAGCAGAAGAGTACCAAATCCCCCACCAGATCGCCGTCAGGCAGTCTGGTGGTACGAACGCGGGTGAAATCCACAAAAGCCATGCAGGTATTCCATCAATTGTATTGGGTGTTCCAGCACGATACATTCATAGCCATGTATCCATTATTCATATCGATGATTACCACGCAACGCTGGATTTAATCCTGAAAACAATTAGCAGGCTGGATAAATCACTGGTCGATTCATTGGTACAGTAAGAGGAAAAACGATGGCACATGCCTACACACCAGGACTGACAGTAACACCTGCCATGATCGTACGCAGCATACGCCGTCTACCTCTAGCAGGAGAGGTTGTATCAGGAATAGGAGATCGGGTAAAAGCGGAAGACGTCGTAGCCAAAACGGATTTGCCCGGCAATGTTCGAATCCTGAACGTTGCCAATCTGCTAAGCATTGAGGTAGCCGAGATAAACGAGTACATGTTGAAGACAGAGGGCGACTCAGTTACTCAAAACGAGATAATAGCGGAAACAAAAGGCTTGTTCGGCATTTTTAAGTCGCAAGCTACATGTCCGACCAACGGTAACATTGAGAGTATCAGTCAGATCACCGGTCAGGTTCTGATTAGGGAACCGTCAATACCAGTAGTGGTAAGAGGCTATATTGACGGTACAGTTGTTGAAGTCCTACCTGAAGAAGGTGTTGTTGTTGAAACATATGGCACCTATATCCAAGGGATTTTCGGTGTGGGTGGAGAAATCGTTGGAGACCTTGAGGTGATCGTTGATAGTGCTTCCAGCCCATTGACACCAAATCTCATTGATGATTCGCACCAAGGGAAAATTATCGTTGGCGGGTCAATGGTCAGCCACGAAGCAATACAATCAGCTATTGAAAAGGGGGTCAAGGGGATTGTCTGTGGCGGCATTAGTGATAAGGATTTGCATGATTTGCTCGGTTACGAATTGGGGATAGCCATCACCGGCTCAGAAGATATCGGAATCACTTTGGTGATCACCGAAGGTTTTGGCCAGATTGATATGGCCCAGCGAACGTTTGATCTACTGCGGCAAAGAAAGGATATGCAAACTTCAATCAACGGCGCCACTCAGATCCGTGCCGGTGTTGTTCGACCAGAGATCATCATTCCAATCGAAGAGACCGAATCGGCAAAAGAAGGTGAAGTTACGGCCAACGTGCTTGAAATCGGCACACAGGTTCGCGTGATTCGGGAGCCGAATTTTGGGAGCCTTGGTCAAGTTTCTGCCCTTCCAGCAGAACCGCAACAACTGGAAAGCGAGGCCAAGGTTCGAGTGCTGGAAATCACCTTGGAAAACGGAGATCAGGCGACTTTACCTCGTGCTAACGTGGAGATCATAGGAGTGTAATGTTGTCTGATTGCCCAAGACGTTCATGACAGCAGGAAATTAACAATGGCCAAAACTCCAGAAAATAAAGTTCATCAGAACCAAGAGATCACTGAGACCGAATCAGTAGTCTCCAAATCTGCCGACAACTTTATGGAAAGAAGTCAGCAGGATCTACAGAATTTTCAGGCTGCCGCTGAACATATCAGCCAAGCTGTTGAGGCTTTGGATAACAAGAATTTCGATCAGGCTATTGAGCAATTTCAGAAGGCAATACAACAGAACCAGGAATCAGCAGAAGCGCATTTCTATCTAGGCCTGAGCTATTTCATGCTTGAGCAGTATGAAGAAGCGGTCATATCTTACAAGACAGCCATTGCCTGTGAACCCGGAGATTCGATGATGTACTTGCATTTAGGAATTGCCTGCCAAATACTTAATCGGCTGGAGGAAGCAGCCGAGGCCTACAAACACGCCATCGCGCTTAATCCTGATGATCCAGAAGGTTATTCCAAACTGGGGGCAGTTCTGTCAGATCTTGGGCAAAGAGATGAAGCGCGTATTGCCTTCAAGAAAGCAATTGCAGTAAAGCTGAACGCTACAGATTCTTGATTACCAATCTTTAAAAGCGTATGTCGGTTTCCCGCTCACCAATCCGATGATCCCCCAGACACTTCCAATCGAGAATGCACCTAACACCAACCCCAGAAAGAAAGGAAACACTTTTCGATAAGCTCGGATTCCCCCATGCCTGAGAATCATCAGTTTAATAAGCCAACCAAGAAAGAAGGGAAGCCATAGTTTATCGAAATGATAATAACCGGCTAATGGATAACCTAGCGGATGAATCGGCCACCATAGAAATCGAAGACGCATGATGGTGTTGATCAAGACGAAGATGAATCCGAAACCGGTAGCCACCAGAAACATAATATCTGCTTCAATCGGATGTGTGATCCATCTCTCTATCACTGTATAGGCTGAAACCCCACGCCATGCACCAACACCACCCCATCTGTAATTCATCTGCAAAAACGCCCAGAAAGTAATTACAGATCCCAAGAAGGCAGCCAACACCATCATTTTCCAAAGGTGCCGTGTGTTAATACCAGATCTATCTGCTAGCTTGAAACTTTCCAGCGTGAACGGCATCGGATTATTCCGCAACTCCTTGGTTGCCGTCCAAAGCGGAGCTGCAACCGTAAGCGTCTGTCGTGTTAACCTTCGACTTCCAACCATGGCTACCATGAGTTGTAGGGGACCAGAATAGTGAATGCCTTGCAAAGGAGGCCCAAGTTCTGCCCGCATCCGCGTAAAGGCAAACATAATCATAAAGTAGACGGCGAAAAACGAGAAGGCAAATGAAGCTGACATACCAGCCCAAGCAAAGAACCCCACTAGAAAAATTGTCCCTCCGATCATACCCATCAACGCGGTTCGATACCGCATCGGTTCGTTCCGGTCATCAGCTTCCTGTTTTATCTGCCAAGCGTGGCGTACGGCACTAGTAATTGGTTTCCTGGCCAACCATATGGCCACAATAGAGATTCCCAGATATCCACCCAAAATTTGCTGATCGGGTAGTGGGTATCCCGACACATTAATCCCCATCATAGCGCCAACCACCCGTTGTATCTGCCAAACAATAAACAAAAACCAGCAGGAAAACAGGAGGTCTAATGGAATCAGGAATGCTAAACCGATCGCATACGGATTCCAGTACATCGTCATTCTGGTAATCGCATTTAGCGGCGGTGAGGTGAAATGGGCTGATAATTTATAACTAAGTGTCAGGGAGGGAACGAAAGGGAAAATATAACCCAGTCCATTAAGTAGACAAATTCCGCCAGCCACCAAGGCACCGATCCAGAAAAGTTGATTACCGAAAAATAGACCGCCTTCAGTCTCAACGGTCATTTCAAAAGGAAGATGGACCAGTGGATAGCTCAGTTTTTCACGGTCAATCCACTGTTTTCGTATGAAAACAGTGATACATAACATGGTGAAGACCAAGACTGTCAGGTAAATTGACCAGAGAATCAACGGTTGCATCCAAGCGGCAACGTATTCTGTTCGGTAGAATGACGATTCTCCCTCGATAAATTCGCGAATAACCTTATCGTCGTTAATAGTCAACTTTGGAGGAACATAATTCCAAAAGATTGAACTCCAATCGTTCTCCGGCGTAGCAAACCAGTGAGCCGTAATCAGGGTACAGAAGATGGTTTGGCTGAAATCATGGCCACTGACAGTAATTGCCATAATCAAGATAATATAGATCGTTAAAAGTTCCTTCTGTCTCAAGGCAAGATTTGGCAACAATCTTCGCAGCGGAACATTCAACATTACCACGAGCAACAAACTGAAGATGGCATTGAAAAAGATAGCCATCGTCGTTGGATATTGTGTGCCCCAGACCGTTTCCCACTGCACAACTAAATAGACATTAACCGGTAAAAAGAACAGGGCAATCAGCACCGCTCTGAAAGTGACGCCGCGGTTGTCTTCAGAATGTTTTAGCATTTACTATCTAGTCAGGAAAAGGTGGTGGCAGTAGAATTGTTTAAAATCTTCAAACAGGCGGAGGGAGTATTTCAAAAACAATAGAGGAAAAAGCAATGGTCACTTTTTCCTCATTTATTTAGCGGTGTTAAAAACATGACCCGTCATCTTTAACACCGGCAAATTTCGATATTTTCAGTTAACGGTTGAGTTCAGTCCATAGTGCACGATAAAAATTCATTAGGCGAATAGAATCCGAACTGCCGGCAATCTCAGCTAACGTGAATCCTTGATACCCTGATTCCTTTAATAATGTAAAAAGCTCACGCCACGGATATTCTATACGATGCAATTCAGTAATATGAACCAGACCGATTTTACCTTTCACCAGATCGAACGGTTTTTGCACAGAACCATCTTCTACCTCACCAAAATTTGAGTTCCAGCAGACATAGACATTTGGATGATCAGCCACATCCATGATTGTACGAATATGGCGTAGTTCAGATGTTCCTCCACCGTGAACTTCCAGCCGAATCTGAACACCCAGATCACTTGCAAATTCACCACATTCACGCAGGGAGTTACCAATCTGCTCCAGCGTCTGCTCGACGGAAACTTCCTGAGGCAACCCATTCGGCCGCACCTTAATTCCCGGCGCCCCAACGTCTGCTGCCAACTTGGAATATTCTTTGGTGCCTTCGATATTTTGGCGGACAACGTCCTGATCAGTAGAATGATAATCAAAAGCTGATCCTAGTCCGGCCAACTCAACCGACGAATCTTCAAAAGTTTGGCGTACCCCTTCACGCTGGGTGGCCGATAGTTCAACTTCCACTGTGTGTGCGTGAGTGGTTCGGAGTTCAACACCTTCGAATCCTGTCTCTTCGCAATTTTTAATAATTGTAGGGACGTCCCAATCTTTGGCCATGTTGTAAGTGACTAATCCAAGTTTCATATAATTTCTCCAATCCTTGACGGTTAATTTTAATTTATTTACTCGAAAACTCTGAAATGCGAATTCTGAACTTCAGCATATTCTAAATTGGTGAGGGCGGTTCCGAAACAATAGCGATATTCTTGGGCCCCTTAAAATTCAAAACGATTTCCTGGTACCGCACATCGTTATCCTGATAAAAATTCTTGATCGCTGCTAATAACTCCTTCTGACCACGTCGATGCTGATCCCAAAAATTACAGCATGGAATCATCACCACCGGTCGGGTTAGAGCTGCCTCTCCCAACTCACGTAACGCACCATCTGGATGCAATCCGATCAGCAAATCATAATAGTCGGTCATTTCCGGCAGAAAAGGTTCTCGCCGATGTTTGATACCTTTGACCGATTTTTGGCGTGGATCTATTAATTCACAATCCAGGTTTTTTTTATTCAACATACGTGTCAGAACCCCTTTGCCACCAGCCACGTCAGCAATATAGCGTACTCGCTTACCAAACTGGGTTATCACAAAGTCAGCCACTACCTGAAACCGATTGGGATCTCCACACACCTGATGTTGTTGTCTAGACATCAATTACTCTTAACATTTAACCTCAAGCCAAATTTTTGGCATCAGGCTAATAATTACAATTTCATTGGGCCCTGCGGGACCTAAGTCGCAGCTGAAAATTTATCTCAGGCAGACCGATTTGTCAACGATTAAATAGAAATTCTCCTGACTTGACTCTGGTTAGTTGCTATGCTAAACTAGCCTTGAACGGGCGGGACGATTTATAATGATTCTGGCAGTTGATATCGGCAACACAACCATTCAACTTGGGGTTATCGAGGACAATCAAATTCAGAATCGCTGGAGGCTTCAAACCAATCGACTGAAGTTGGCCGATGAATACGCGGTGCAAGTATCCGAACTGTTCCGTTTAAACAATATCGTCATGTCGAATTTTGAGGCGGTGGTTGTCAGTTCGGTTGTTCCTTCAGCCGGTCGGGAATTCACTGTCATGTGCCGTCACTATCTTGAGATTGAGCCAGTCATCGTGTCACCGGACCTTGATCTGGACATTGATTTACGTGTCAATCAACCGGAAGAGATTGGAGCGGACCGAATAACAACGGCTATTGCCGCCTTTTCGGAGTATGGGGGACCGTTAATTGTTGTTGATTTCGGTACAGCCACTACCTTCGATGCAGTAGCTGACGATGGTGCCTATCTTGGTGGAGTAATCGTTCCAGGCATCCAGATATCAATGAATGCCTTATTTGATCAGGCAGCACTTCTCAGCAGGGTTGATCTATCAATGCCTCCACGCGTTATCGGTACAACCACCAAAGAATGTATTCAATCGGGATTTTACTTTGGGTTCCTGTGCCAGATGGAAGGAATAATTGATCGAATCAAAGAGGAACTGAACTCAGCAGTCAAAGTCATCGCCACTGGCGGATTGTCATCACTAATTGCCGAGAATTCTGCCAAGATCGATATTGTTGATCCCGATCTAATGATAAAAGGGCTTTATACAATTTTCCAACAAATCCAGAAGAAAAACAGATGAGTCAGAAGCAGATTTACATCATCGCAGGTATCGCTTGTTTTATCCTGCTTGTTTTGGCAATTCTGCTAGGAGTTTCCCAAGCCAAGCAAAATAACATCAATCAAGAGCTCATCACCATCACTGACGAGAAAATTCAATTGGAAAAGGAATTGGATCGAACGCAGCGAGAACTTAAGGCTAAAATTCAACAAATTCAAGCGCTAAAAGGAATGATTAAAGACATTCAAGGATCCAGCCCCAATTCTCCTTGACCAGACAATTCCTAATTGAGATCTACCCGACCAGCTTTGATAGATCCAGCAAGTTGGAAAATAAAATACTGCTTAGCATGCACTCTCCAATATCACATTAGCTTCGCTTATCATGGACACTCGGTTCATAATCCGAAAATTGTGTGGATACCGTTGTTCTGTTTATCCCAATTCATATGAACAATGGGGGATTTCACTTCCCCTTTCAAAACCAGGAGTCATTATGCCATCAAGAAAGATTTGTGCTTTTTTAACTTCAATTTTATTGTTTGGGTGTCTGCCACCAATGGTTTTTTGGGCCGAGGCTGAGAAAAGACTGCCAGCAAGAGGACAAAAAGGTATGGTCAGCACGTCCCATCCACTGGCATCCAAGACAGGGATAGAGATACTGAAACGAGGAGGAAACGCAATAGATGCCACCGTGGCAACAGCCTTTGTCCTTGGTGTGGTGGAACAATACAGTTCAGGAATTGGTGGAGGAAGTTTAATCCTGATTCGTCTGGCTGACACCGGTGAAGTTCTGTCTGTAGATGCACGCGAAACAGCACCGCTGAAATCGAATCGAGACATGTATCTTCGTGACGGTAAAGCCGTACCTAGCCTAAGCAGAACCGGCGTTCTGGCTGGGGGTGTCCCCGGAACAGTAGCCGGACTGGCACTGATTCTGAAAAAGTATGGGACCATGTCGCTGGCGGAAATTATGGAACCATCTATACACTATGCCGAGAACGGTTTCAAACTGACTCAACGACACATCAATGCCATCAAATCAAGCAGGAAAAAGCTGGAGAAATTCCCTGAGAGTGCGAAGATCTATCTTCCGAACGGTCAATTGCCGGAAACCGGATCATTGCTGATACAATATGATTTGGCCTCCACCTTGAAGTCAATTGCGCGTAATGGTCCAAATGCTTTCTATCATGGGGAGATCGCCAACAAAATGGTGAAGTTCATGGAGAAGGACGGAGGATTAATTACCGCTACCGATTTGGCTGCGTATCAAGCTAAAGTCAGGAAACCGATTCATGGAACCTATCGCGGGTACGATATCTATTCAATGCCACCGCCCAGCTCTGGCGGGATCCACATGATACAGATTCTCAATATCTTGGAGGATTACGATCTAAGTAAAACTAAGCGGTACGGTGCTGAGTTTACCCACCTGCTAGCAGAAGCAATAAAACTGGCCTTTGCCGATCGTGCCCACTTCCTTGGAGATTCAGATTTCGTTGATGTTCCGATCAACGGACTGATTTCAAAGTCTTACGCCAACAAACAAAGGTCGAAGATCAATGCCAATCAAGTACTGGATCTTGAAAGGCACGGAAACCCGTTACCTTATGAAAGTGAAAACACGACACATTTTTCAGTATTGGATCAAGATGGCAACGCAGTATCCATCACCCAGACTGTCAATACCTCTTTTGGATCCGGAATGATCATCGAGGGCACCGGAATTATCCTCAACAACGAGATGGATGATTTCAGCGCTCAACCGGGCGTTCCCAACATTTATGGTTTGGTTGGCGCTGAAGCGAATTCGATCGCGCCGCAAAAAAGACCGCTAAGCAGCATGAGTCCAACCATCCTGGTCAAAGACGGCCAAACGTTTATGGTGATCGGTAGCCCAGGTGGTCCGCGCATTATTACTACAGTGGTACAAGCTATCATCAATGTTATTGATTATGGAATGGATATCCAGTCAGCTGTCGACGGTCCTCGAATTCATCATCAATGGAAACCGAACAAATTGCGTGTCGA
Source organism: Candidatus Poribacteria bacterium (assembly GCA_012963885.1). Lineage (GTDB taxonomy): Bacteria > Poribacteria > WGA-4E > WGA-4E > UBA9662 > UBA9662. The sequence continues at coordinate 35,398 of DTUY01000046.1, forward strand.
AGCTGACTATCCGATTGATACTTTAACAACATTGTTGAATTTGGGCCACCAAATTGAACAAAAAGGCAGTTGGAGCCTGGCACACGGAATTATTTTTGAAGCCAACACTGGAATTATCTATGGCGGTGCGGATCACCGAAATCAGAATAGCCTGGCCATTGGTTGGTAAAAATATACCTTAGCATACGAAATTTCTTGACATTATCTGAGTTCACTTGTATGGTTATGGTTAAATTAAATAAATACGGAGGAAAATACCGTGTATTTGCTCAGAATCAGCTTGATTTGTCTGTTTGTGATTGGTTTGATGGTTGGTTGCGCTTCCCAGAAAACTGAAGTCGCTGAGGAAAGTGCTGTACCCATCACCAAAGAAAGTGCTGCACCGACAGCACCCGCCGCCACGGAAGTTAGCTTAGC
>DTUY01000047.1 GCA_012963885.1 Candidatus Poribacteria bacterium
CTCTCCTGTTTTATCAGCACAGGCTTTGAGATAACTCGAGCTTTTGGGAAAACTTTCTTCATCCGGAAGCAACCACTGAGCAAGACTACCAATTGAAGATTGATAATCTATCGATCTCTCTAGGAGCCTAGAATTTGGTGGATCTTGAATACAAAAAAAGCATATATTAGGAAAAGAACGTCTAAACAAAAGTACCATTCGCTGTTGTGTTTCAACCAGAATTCGTTCAGCTTTTTGCTGGAGTCTGAAGAGGAGCGAAGCAAACATAATGCAGTCACCAATACCTTGTTCCGACCAAATGACAATAGCTTTTCCTGTCAATTGATGACCATCCCATAATGGATGTGGGAAGAGTCTTTTATTGTTTTTTGCAAATTTTTCACTCTTCCATCGCCATTCATGTTCTTTCCACCCATGTTTCAAGTTCCCTTGCATTAAGAGCAATGTACCAAGATTACTATGTGAATCGGCATATTTGGGATTGGCATCTATTGCTTTTTGGTATGCTTGAATAGCTTCGTCAAGCATACCATACTCTCTGAAGGCGTTACCAAGCCTGTTCTGCACTTCAGCATTTTTGGGATTAATGGATATTGCTTTTTGGTATGCTTGAATAGCTTCGTCAAATTGGCCGTTTTCCTTAAATGCAGTACCCAAATTGCTGTATGTTAGAGCATCCTCTGGTGTATATTTGAGTGCATATCTAAAGTTTTTTATTGATTCTTCTAGACTCCCTCTCGCATATAGTACTCTTGCTAGATCTGCATATGTAGTTCCAACCTCCGGATCAATGCGAATAGCACTTTGATAAGCTTGGATGGCTTTTTCAAGCCTATTAGTTTCTTCGAACGCCCACCCAAGATTTTTATAGACTTGAGCAGAGTTAGGATTAGCTTCAAGACCATATTGATAAATTTGGATCGCTTCATCAATTTTACCCACTCTGGTGAGACTAATACCAAGACTTGTAATTGTATCCAAGTCATTGGGATCTTTTTCCAGAGCATCTTGAAAGACTCGAACGGCTTCTATGAACTTGTCTGACTTCATTAGCATTTGACCCAAATTCACTAGAAATTCTGGTTGGTCAGAATTAATCTCAAGCGCCTGTCTTACCAGTTGAATGCCAATTTCAGTTCTTCCCGACTCATATGCTATGATACCCAAACGATTCCATGCTTGGGCACACATCGGATCATGACGTAGAATTTGTCGATAGATCTTTCTTGCAAACTCTACATTTTTTGATTGATAATAAAGATGAGCTTGTTGTAAGGAGTACTCTAAATCCATCCAAAATACCAAACTTAGCTTGCAACATTCTAGCTACAGGGAGGAGACAGGAATTAAACAGGAGGGATAGTTAACTGAGAGAATCTATTGAAAGAGATTCTGTAGGCTCTGATGGGACAGATTCGTCGGATCCAACTCGGGACGACTCCCAAAAGGTTTTCACCTTTTCCATCAACTGGATGACTTCTTTTACTTTATCTATATCACCATCACCTTTATTCATATTGGCAAAGATCAACTGGTCACGGACAAATTGATAAAAAGACTCCAACTTCAGCGAAATCTCACCTTCATCGAAATTTAAACCTTCAATAAGAGTGTCCACGATTTGGAGGACATTAAGTAATTCATCGGTCGTTTCTTCAATGCTATCGGCCTGGGTTCCAAGATTATCTACAACATTCTGAAGTTTACGGATAATCCCATCATAGGCCAACAAAACCAGATTTAAGTCGGTACTGGTTTCAATTTTTACCGCGTTATACTGTTGAGAGGGATCACGAGGATTTTGCATAAAAACTAACGTATGCTGTCGTGAAACAAACCATTGACAAACTGTTTGGTTACTTCTGCTTGCTTTAAAAACTCCTCTTGAGGTACCCGAGTAACTTCTTTTTGCTCAATAACATCAATTGCCCTAACGAAAAAACGACCGGATTCAGCAAATTCCTCGAATTGCAACCTCAAATTAAGGCTGTGCATAACCGAGTTGAGTTTAGGAATAACGCCCCTAACTTTGTCTAGCAATTCAGTAGGGTTAGGAGCTTCCACTTTGCCAACTGCCTTCAAATCGGACAACCCGTCGCCGGGACTTTTCGATTTTGAAACGCTGTTACGAAGTTCTTGCTGCATCACAGCTTGTGACTTCTCAGGTTGGTCAGTTTTTGCTTCCTGAGCAAAAACATTGCGCTGAATTTCACTAACAACTCGTTCCATTGCATCATTAATCTTACTTACAGACATTAGAACCTCCCCATTAAATGTAAACTCTGCATTATGCTAAACAAGCACCCATCGTAATAACACAACAGGTGCTTGTCGATATAACTAACTGATAAAGTACACTACACTTTCTTCAACCTAGAATTTTTAGGCCAGCAGCTGTAGCAGCGTTTGCGGTATAATGTTCGCTTGCGCTAAGGCAGCTGTACTGGATTGCAGTAGTATCTGCAGACTGGCAAGGTTCCGAGTCTCTTCTGTGAAATCGATTTCCTCTAACCTAGCTTTTGCACCAACTAATGCTTCCCGATGGGATTCCATCACGTTTATACGACGTGACATATGGTTGATACTAGCACCAATCTTGACCTGAGTTGAACTGACACTCTCAAGCGCCTTTTCAATCAAGCTTACAGCCGCACCGGCACCACCTTGCGTTGAAATATTAAGGCTTGACATATCAACGTTGTCGGCACCAAAGTTTTGCAGTCCCAGCGTGTCGATCGTGATACCGTAAGTATCACCTGAGCCACCGAGCCTAAACTGGAAGTCAGAACCCGTTCCAGTTGCAGATGCTCCCTGAGAGAAACCTAAAGCCCCAACAAAGCCAGCGGAATTCTTACTGGTATCAATCAAACTGGTAAGGGTCGCACTACCAAGCGAAATAGTTGCTGCCACACCTTTGCCAACTTCAAGTGAACTTTGATTCATGCGACTGGTCGTGGTCGAAGTTAAGGTACGCGATGACTTGTCATAGGAAATGCTGACATCCTCAGCATGCTGAGTCGCTGTATTAATGGCAGATTGCAACGCATTGGCCATGTGATC
>DTUY01000048.1 GCA_012963885.1 Candidatus Poribacteria bacterium
GTGAATATGGTACTAAGCATAAAGCTGTGCTAATCTGAAGATAGGGATGAGTATAACCAGATATATAATTCAATTAAGGTAGGTTATGAGACTTCTCAGGTCGCTTAGAATATTCAGGGTGATTAAGGTATGGCAAATAGGACTACTTGCTCTGGCCCTATTTGGTGTTTGGTGGTTATGGAACAGGATTAGAAAAAACATATAGCTTTGAGTTATTAGCAACCAGAATTCTGGTATCACCTGTTTTTCCGTTTTTGATATGCCTTAACCTGACAAGAACGGCCACAATAAACCTTGGCTTTACCTCCTTTCCTAGGCACCCTGAAAATCCTTTCACAGCCGGTATTGACACACCTTTTAACTTCAATTCGATGATTGAGTACCTCAACTATTCCCACCAGTATGGCATCTTGTAATACCATCAATTCATCTAAACCATGCCACTGTTTGGCTTCGTAAACAACCTCCGTCGGTACCATATCAGGTTGATCGAGTTGGTAATACTCTTCGTAATACACCTCGCTATTTTCAACCGGTGATGAATTAACCGGTAATCGTTGGAAATCCCTTCCTAGCTGATGTGCCGCAAGTTGTGACAGCCAAACATTCAAATCACCTTTACCTATAATCTGACGGTCAAGAAAGTTATCAATGACTTTCCTGGTAACACTGTGATCGTATAATAAATGAATCAGATCATCTGAATCTATCCATTCAACGCGATGATGCCATAACGGGTATTGGTATATGCCCGGACAATGCGTCATCCTGATTTTAGCGTACATATCCTGCGTTGATCCCAACAGTTTTTCTGCAATACATACCAATGCCGCTTCTTTTTCTACAGGAATGTTGTCTGTTGCATGCTTCACCGTAAATGCAACTTCTTCATCGGTTTCTAACAACATAACTGTAGCTGTAAAAACTTCAGGCAGATGTCTTTCAAAGAATCGGTATACCCGATCCCTGTGTTGCTTGGTTAACGGTTTCCTTTTCGGTGATGGGGCTGGATGCAACATGACTTGAAGATTGTAGAATTCCACCAATAGGTCGACATGCGACTCCGTGTTTGTGTCTGGGATGATGCTATTTCGCATGGAATCCATCAGGCGGCAATCGAATATTTGCTGAAATCATTCTCAGCACTTTGCACCAAATTATCCCACTTTAGGAATATAGTTTGATTGGGTGACGCCGGATCGACAACACCTCCTTCTACAACCAGATCCCGCACCCAGACAACCCTACCCACAAGATGGACCTTATCTGGATCCAATGCGTGGTTGTGCTGACGAATATAGGTGATGATGTTTTTAACTGTCTTCATTCCGACATGCGCCTCCCGCAAGAAAACTATGGTTTTTATCTCAATCCAGTCAGTCTTTGAAAAAATGTTCCGATTCGGCTCACCGTTGGATAGTTTACCACCCTTGCTATTTTGCAGGGACGGTCCAACTAATCCCATCTGCATCCACCGCCGTAGTTTACGCGGCAATATACCCAATGATTCACAGACATGTTTCTGTGTTATCCCTCGAACCGAACCTGTTGACGATATTGACTTAATCATTGTATTCTCCTAACAGACTTTTGTAAATCAGTGAAGATCCTCGACCCAAATCCCAAGAATCTTCAATAGCATCCGGGGTGGTATGCCCCCTCGGCTGCAAATCCTGGCCATACATGCCGACAGATTTCAAGATATGAATGGCTGATGACTGCCTCAGTTTCTGGTCTTCCGAATTCAGGTCTTCTTCCAACACATCTACCGCGCTAGAAACCAGCGACCTCAATCGCTCCTCTCCTGATCCCCAGACGGATTTACGCCGACGATTCAATTCAGCGACAAAAAATGGGTTGTGATTCTGCCATTGATTGACGGTCGACCTATTAACTTTAACTGATTCTGATACTTCACGATCAGATTTGCCAATGATCAAGAGGTCAATGGCATTTTCCTGTTCAATCGTCAATTGCTGGGATTTGTTGCTTTTTGTCACCGACATATTAACCTCCTCCAGATAATTTATAAGCATTTAATGACGGTTTGATACCGAGATACTGTATTACCAGTCTCCACGCCAGTAAACCTGCCTAACCGCATTTTCAATTAATTTACCCACCGTCAATGACCTTCTTCCGCGGGCAATTAGTTCCAGTTTTTTCCTGACCTGGCGTGGAAGCTGAATTTTATGATCACAGTTCTCACACCAGTCACGCAAGATGGCCGATACTGATGTATGACGGGTTTTGGCGTGTACTGCCAGCTTCCGAGCCACATCATCATCAAGCCGGAATGTGATGGTTCGATTCTTATGGGATCCCATTATTTATGGTCGCCACCTCCTACGATAAGTCGTAATAATAGTGTCACCTTCCAGTCATTTTTGTACGTTTACCGTACGTTTTTAACTCAATGATGACATTATCTAATTGATATAAAAAAGGGTGAATTTGGCATAAAATCCTGCTTCAAAAAACAGTTCAACGGCTTCATCTTATTACCACCTGTATACTATACGTTTTTAACTCAATGGTGACACAATTGATTTAGCCAGTCATAGCAAGGGTCCAGGGCACTCGGCGAGAGGTGATTTTTTACCCCAATTCTTCCCCTTTCCACCCATATATTCCACTTTAGGTGACACTATTACCCAGCCGATAGACTGTCTTAGGCTTGGTTTTCGTCTCAACTGTATGGGGCAGCAAATATCCTTTCTCCAACAGGAATTGAATCCACTTGTCCCATTCCGGCCGTTTGCCCTTTTTGTCTCTTTTCTTATCCAGATATCCTTTCTCCTTGATGCATTGCTCGACATGCTTGATTTTATCTATCAGGCTCCGCTGAATTCTGGGCTTGTTGGCCGAATCCCCCTGCAACTCCAGCCAACCATAGAAAATGTACTGTTGAATCGAGGTCAGGATTGACAGATCTATTGTTTCAGTACCGCCATGGCTCTCTTTGAATTTGAAATCTTCAATAACTGCCGATATATCCCGGTCTATTTCACCATCAAGGAAGCCCGATGCCACACGGCTCAAG
>DTUY01000049.1 GCA_012963885.1 Candidatus Poribacteria bacterium
CTGCTTATAAAAATCCTTAAATCTTATACAATGCCAACAAATCGGAATTCCTTTAATTTTATCCTCTAAGCGTTGACATGATTATGGATGTTCGAAACATAGGCCCAGCTGGTGAGTCTTAATCAAATCCGGTAGAGGGTAACCCTGTTTCTCCTAAGAAATTAAACACGGGAATGGAGAGATTTTGAAACCTTCATTTCCTAACTCTTTAAAGGTGATCATGTAAAGATGAAACAGGAAAATTCTCTAATCTTGCAATCTAGTTGAGGCTGAGGCGTGGAACTACATGAAATGTTTGATAAGCTTTGGTGTGTCTACTTGAATTTAAACCCAGAAGCCAAAAAGGTCCAAGACATTTTATGTGAAGGACGGGAACAAACTAACGATCACATAGCATTTAGAACCCTTAATCTAGAAAATATCGGAATAAATAGATTAGCTAAGCCTTTTATTTCTAGGGGATATTCTCTAAAAGGTAAATATCATTTTCAAGCTAAAAAGCTGTTTGCGTGTCACTTTGAACACACTGATCCACTGATACCTAAAATATTCATTAGTGAACTGCTGGTAGGGGAGTTTTCTGAATTTCTGCAGGAAACCGTTCAGTTTATGGTCAAAGATGTACGACCTTCTACAGATTTGTTCCTCACAACGGGTCGGAGATGGGATATTAATTATAAAATATATAGTAAGTTGCTTAGCGAGAGTGAATATGCTGCTTGGCTGTACGTTTTTGGGTTTGTTCCTAACCACTTCACAATTTATATTAATTCATTGAATCATTTTGATAGTCTAGTAGAAGTCAATCAGGAACTTAAGAGACACGGATACAAAATTAATTCTAGTGGTGGAGAGATTAAGGGAAGTCCGTCATTAGGATTAGAACAATCTTCCACTTTAGCTTATAAAACGGAAATTAAATTTGAGGATCTGGCAGCAGCTAAGAAAATTCCTGCTTGTTACTATGAGTTTGCCAAAAGATACGATTCGTTTAATGGATTTATTGTAAATTCAGCAGATAAGATTTTTGAGAGTACGGACGTTTAAGCAAGTGTTTAATGCCGAAGGGTAATTTTGTGGGATTAATCAGATTGTAACTCTTGTGCGGCTTCTAAGAGAGCATTGGCCAAAAATTTTGGGTTTACTTCTTCTTTGCCACGAAATGTCTTGACCTTCTGCCCATCAATTTTCAATATTGCTAGATTCTTGCCACCTAAGTGAATACCTACTTTTGCGTTACGTGTTTCTCCAGGACCGTTTACTTCACAACCCATGATAGCAATAGGCATCATGATCCCATGTTTCTCCAGAAGTTCCTCAGCCGCATCAACAATTTCTTCATAACCGACTGAAGCGTCACCACGTCCGCAAAAAGGGCAGGAGATGATGTCAAGCATCTGATCCGCCAAACCGAGTGTCCGTAGAAGTTCCTTCCCTGTCAGTACCTCTTCAACTGGATCACCTGTAATTGAGATTCGAATTGTATCACCAATGCCTTCCATTAAAAGTGTTCCGATACCAATTGATGATTTGACGTGGGATCTACGTGGTGGCCCAGCCTCAGTTACACCTAAATGGAGTGGATATCGAACTTTCTCTGAGAAAATTCGATTGGCTTGAATCATGCGTAGTGGATCACTTGATTTAATCGAGACTGCGATATCGGTAAAATCGTGGTCCTCACAAATTTTGACGTGCCTTATCGCACTTTCAATGAGTGCTTCAGCAGTAGGAGACGGGTATTTATCCAGTAAATCTTTCTCAAGAGACCCTTCATTAACACCAATTCGAATTGGAACATTTGCTGTCTTTGCTGCGGATAGGACTTGGGCAATCCGGTCTTGATTGCCGATATTTCCAGGATTAATTCGGACTTTTGCAACTCCGGCATCGATTGCATCAAGCGCGAATTTATAGTTGAAATGAATGTCGGAAACAATTGGCACCGGGGATCGTTTGACAATCGCTTTTAGTGCATCGGCGTCACGTTGCTCAGGGACGGCAACTCGAACAATCTGCGCGCCAGCTTCAGCACAGCGTTCAATTTGACGCATGGTTTCGTCCACTTGACACGTTAGAGTTGTAGTCATCGTCTGAATTGAAACTGGGTTTCGATTACCAATGGGCACACCACCAACGTTAATCTGTTTTGTCGGACGTCGGTTTTCAAATTGAGCTAGGTCGCGCATCAAGTTTCCTTAAGTTCCATGCCAGAAATTTCTAGTTTTGTGTTTAAAAAAATGGGTTGTGGTTTTTCTCTTCTTCAACTGTTGTAGCAGGCCCGTGTCCGGGGAAGAGAACAGTTTGATTTGGTAGAGAAAGCAGATTTTCTTGCACGTTTGAAAGTAATTTTTCGTATGATATTGACGCGTTACCAACAGATCCGGCAAATAATGCATCACCAACGATGACAGTTGACCGAACATAGAAAGAACATCCACCAAGTGTATGTCCGGGAGTATCAAGTGTTGTAACTTTCAGGTTGCCAACCGAAACTACATCGCCATGTTTTAGCAATCTAAGATCATTTTTACTTCTTGGTTTAGGTTCATTTGCATGAATCCACGTTGGGCAGTCGAAAGCGTCTTCCAAGTCCATCAGTCCGTTTGCGTGATCACCATGCGCGTGTGTCAAGAGTATTAGCTTTGGATCCATATTGATCTCGCTGATCCTTTTCATAATCGCCTTTGGATTTGCTGCGGTGTCGATAATAGCGGCTTCCCGCGTCTCCATACAGATTAGCAAATAGGCATGTACAGGATAACCACCTACCTTTGCGGTTACCGTTACTACTTCAAGTGCAGGGTCATATCTAGCTGCAATTGTATTTGGTGACCAACTCTCTGTTGCAATTGCATTTAGTTTGTCGCTATCAAGTTGCAACGTGGTAGCAATTTGATCAACCTCGTCGCGACTTGGTTTTCTGGTATAATTTTCCATTCTCGAGATATTTTTTGTCGTAATGCCTGTTTCAGTAGCAACTTGACTAACGGTCAACCCGAGTCCTCGCCATGCTTTAGCGATGATATCCCCAAATTCGTCTTCAAGCATAAATGCCATTGTCTTTTCCTAGTCTATGAGCTCAATGAATTTTTGGTAGACATATTTCCTTGTTATGAAATTTTCTAGATAAGATAACGCTTCATCCCTATTCCTTCCCAGTTTGGAAGTGCGTTTCCCTCTCCCTCAATCCAGTCGGGGGTGAGGACAACATGATCGATTGTGGCGCGGTTATTGGTGAAAGTAGCATGAATCAATCTATCACGACTTTGGATAATAGTAGGATAGTGGAAGGACCCTTCACCACTGATAATATCGCGTTTGTACTTCCAAGTTTCTCCACCATCTTCACTTAGCCCAATAGTTAAAGGATTTCGCTTCTCTGGATTATCGTTCCAGATCATAGCAATTCGATCGTCTTCAAGTTTGACAGCATCAAGAGCTGCATAAGGACAGTGGTTTTGTGTAACTTCGGTTTCAGACCACGTTCGGCCGCAGTCGTGGGAAACGCTCTTGAGAACATTCGGATTTTTCCCAGACGGCCGGATAAGCGCTAAGATTGAACCATCATTCCGCTGAATGAGCGATGGATGTTGATTTTGCTCGCCTGGAATGTTGCCACAGACACTCCAAGTTTTACCTTCATCTGTGCTTTTCCAAATTTGTGAGTGCCATGATGTGAATTCTGTGCCAAACAGGATCTCTCCATTATCAAGTCGGATCGGCTTGCATCTTGGAACGTGCCCCCAGTTTTCCTCGATCATCTCAACGCCCGACCATGTTTCTCCACTATCGTACGATCGCTTCAACCGCAAGTCGCAAGTTACCCAGCGTACACCAGGACCGTGTTTGCCCTCAAGCTTGCCGTGCATAGTACCGTAAATCAGCAATATGGTACCATCATTGACTTGAAATAAGACACCATTTCCTTCAGGTTTGCCGGGAGTATCAGCCACACTAACCAGTTGATCAAAACCACCAGCATCTCGTCGACGTTTTGCTAGAACCCAAGCTGCGTTGGGACGTGCTTCACCTTCACCAGCATAATATCCAACAATAAGATCCCCATTTGATAGTTCAAGTATTGCTGAACAGTGGCATTCGGGATAACGGCTTGTCGGTTCTGCGACTGACTCCCAAACTGAGATTGACATGACACATACTTAATTTTAGTTGTATAATTTTTTGTATCTTGAAACTCTTAATGAGCCAAGGGTAGCTTATTGTATCAGATTTAAGAAGACTATTCAAATGCGACTTTTGCTGACCCCCCCAAATGATGCTCCTATTAATATGGCGATAGATGAAGCCATATTTTTGAGTCAGAAATCTGATTCTCGTCCGACGTTGCGATTTTATGATTGGTCATCAACTGCTTTTTCGTTTGGATATTTCCAGCATGTTTCTCAAGAGATTAACCCTTCAGAATGTGATGATCTCGGAATTGATCTGGTTCGTCGTATTACTGGAGGTGGTACGGTAATTCATGGTTGGGATGTTACCTTTTCAGCCATGTTTCCGAGAACCAAATCGCATGCTGGCTTACCAAGTGACATCTCGGCTGGATATCAAGCGATCAGCGATAGTATAATCAGGGGGCTTCAAGAAATTGGTATTGGGGTTAATCGGCATGATCAATCCTTGGATTCATCACTTCCGAACATTTGTATTGCTAATCCTGCAAAATATGATGTGATGATTAATGGTAAAAAAATTGCTGGTATTGCACAACGCCGAAATTCGGCTGGACTCTTGTTCCAAGTTTATATAGCGCTTGATATCCCATCCCACGATATCCTGACTGTGGTTTCAAAACAACCTGACTTTGAACGACTGCTACAGACGAAGACAACTAGTATTAATCAACATCAGTCACGGAGATTTTTACGGACTGAGATTGAACAAGCAATTCAACACGGTTTTGAAAAAATATTGGGTTTTAGTCTCAACGAAGGTAAGTTGTTGCCTAAAGAAATAGAAATGGCAGAACAACTGGCATCAACAAAGTATTCTACTGAAAGCTGGAATTTTCGAAGGTAATGAAAAGACGGAATAAATTTCTGATTGTTATCACAGTTGTTACCATTGGCATATCCATCAGTGGATTTTACTTTCTGGAGTCAGGCTACGTGCATCAGAAAATTCGTTTGCTGCTTGAAGAGCAAGTTGCTAATCAGATCAACAAACCCGTCTCAATTGGATGGATTTCTGGCAACGTTCTCAGCGGAATTGAAATCGGTCAGGTGGAAATCCACGATCTTTTGCCAGAAAAAACTCGTTTTTTTTCAACCGATTCAGTGGAACTTAAGTATAGACTTTGGGGGTTGTTATTTGGCAAATTTCTGGTTACCAAGTTGAACATCAAAAGACCTGAATTCAATATTCGAGTTAACGAAAAAGGGGAAATCAATCTGACCAAACTGTTTCTAGTGCAAAACCATGATGTTTCAAGTAGCATATTTCAACCACTTATTTCTCATGTTAGGATCGAGAATGGTGTCTTCAATCTGGAAGATAAAATGCGTCATTTGAAAGTCTCTATCAGCGGGATCTCTAGCAGTATCCAAGGCCCTTTAAGACGATGGGAACATACTGGTAGTCTTGACGTCCAAGATGGGTTTTTCGAAATTAATGGAGTTCGTACACAAATTGAGAGGATTCAGACCCAATTTTCTCTGATCAAAGGCTTGAGGGAACTCAAACAGATGCGAGTTGAGTTTGGAAATTCAACATTAACCATTTCGTGCCAGGCCAGTGATTTGAAAAACTTAGATGCAGAAGTTAATTTGGATCTTGACTTTCAGGATCTTGCCAGATTTTACACGGATCAGATCATTGAAGGCAATGCGCGGATAAATATAAACGTCAGCAGCTTAGCAGAGGAAATCAATGGTCAACTATCAGTTACTTTTCCCTTTTTGCGGGCAAACAGAGTAGAAATCCGGAATGTCTCCACGCGTGCCCAGTTTACGCGACACCATTTACGCCTAACTAAGATTGACGGAGAGTTAGCTGGTGGTAAGATTTCTGGTTATGCTGAAGTAAATCAAGGTGCTGATGGTATTAAATACAGTGGTTTGATTGATCTTGTTGATAGCCAAGCTATAGATTTTTTCCCGATGATACACGATCTGAGGTCATTCCTACGGTCAGATGGAGACGTGAATATTCATGTCCAGTTTGAAGGGGATGGTCTTGATCCAAACGATTTACGGATGACTGGTGAGCTGGTCTACGATGAAGCCAGCCTAAACGACATTGGGATTAAAGTGTCTCAAGCCAATTGGGAAATTAAATCGGGGCAGTTGTTAGCTACGGCTAATCTTGACGAAGCACGAATTCGGTTAGATGGTCTACTTGGTTTAGCGAATGATCGTGACATCGATCTACGAATCACCAAAATTGATGTTGATAAGTTATCAAGGATTGTCGGGATTCCCGATCTCGGTGGCGAAGGAAAGGTTACTGGTAAAATTTCTCCTTTAGATCTGACAGGTGTGTTCAAGGTTCCCGAGGCGTCACTTTTTAACGTTCCCATTGGGATATTAACGATCCCGTTTCAATATCGAGACGAGTATGTATACATAGATCAAGGACTTCTGGTAAAGAATAGCAGCCAATTGGTATTAAAGGGGAAAGCCCTTCCAGTTGGAAATATCCCTGTTGATCTAGTTCTATACGTTGAGCCTCTCCAGATTGCTGATTATATTCGTCTGGTTGGAAACGATTATCCGATTCGAGGCACAGTCACAGGGAAACTGATTCTCGATAACACACTTGAAGATTTAAACGGAAGGGGGATACTTGAAATTGCTGATGCAGAGGCATGGGGATTAAAGTTTGATCCGCTTTCCCTCCCTCTTGAAATTGAAAGTTATGATGCAATTATCAAGAACTTTGAACTTTCCTCCCGTTCCCAAACTGGTATCTTGAACGCGAAAGTGACGGACAGACTCGACTATGAAATTGATTTTCGAAGCAAACCGATGCGACTTCACGAACTGCTTATTGCAAGGGATCTTGGTGAGATTGAGCTAGATGCCAGTATGATCCTCGATGCAGTTGGTAAGGGACATACAAGCGAACCACACATCGATCTGACTTGCGATTTTACGGATGTGAGTTTCGCACAGAATCCGTTATTAGATGTGAATTTAGTTGGTATCTTCACCAAAGAGATGATTTCTTTTGAAGGCTTTGGTTTCGATGAGACTTGCCGAATACATGGAACAGTTAGGATGGAAGAGTCAAATCCTTATGAAATCTTTGTCAAAGGTCGGAGTGTAGATGCTACACTTATTCTTCCGATTATCAATCCATTGCTCAGGAATCGTTTCGGTGGTGTAGCGGATGGCAGAATTGAGATGACAGGAAAATTAGTTGATCCACTAACCGTCAGGATGAAGATGGATTTGACAAAATTTGGAGTTTCATCTGATACAGGGGGCTTGGTTAGCCCTGACGATGAAGTGGTAAAGATTCGTTATGAAGGTGATGTTTGGTATATTGATTCGTTTATTCTCGCTAGCCCGCAAAATTGGGATCCAATAATTAGTATCATGGATTCATCGGTTTCGCCTAGGCATATGGAGGTTAAAGTCAGGTCAAACGAGTTTGCAGTCCAAAATCTTACCGGCCTATTTCCTGAGATCCCAATCATTTTCTCCGGTTTAGCTCGCTACAGCTTGAATGTTACGGCGACTGAAGCCGAAAGAAATCTTGAAGATCCAAAATATGAACTTAGTTGGTCTATACCGAATTTGGAGGTCAAAACTGGGCGTGGTATCATCAACGTTACGCGAGCAAAGGGACAACTTCTCTATGAAAGTAATCGACTGAGGATTCCCACGACGAATTTGCTCCTGTTTGGAAATGAAGTTCAGATGTGGGGGGAATTGCCGATTGTCAATCAAAGCACGAAACTCCCACCCATTTCAGATTCAACAGCAAACGATACACAGATTTCGATTCAAAGTAGCAATTTTCAGATCGGGTCGATAACACGCTTTTTTCCGGAAATATCTGAACTGTCAGGTAGTCTTGATCTACACGCCCAGATCGGGAACTGTTTAAGTCAACCTTCGATCGACGCGGTGGTTGATTTGAATCGAACATCGTTGAAGTTATTCGATTTTCCTATTCCCGTTCAAGATCTTTTTGCGCTGATAAGTATTTCCAGTATGCCGTCCGGCCAAATACAAATTATCACAGAAAGATCGAGCTGGCAAATCAATGATGGGTTTTTCAGTGTTGATAACGCAATCTGTAAGGTGAATCTGGTCAATTTTCGCCCCAAAGTTGGTAGTTGGGCATTTACCTTCAGCGGCGATCACGCCAATCTGACCGATATTTTTAGCTACTTGATGAGTGTACCTCAACCACCTATTTCTGGGCACACCAATATGCGGCTTACGGTTGCGGGTTTGGATAATAGGGTTGACACCATGACAGCGCAACTCATTTGTCAGAATTTGAATCTTAAGGTTGCGGATGAACGGATAACCGAAATTGAGCCATTACGATGTACTTTTTCTGACCGCAAATTTAAGGTCGAACCAATTAAACTTGGTCGAGCACGATCAGTAACTGATGCTCTGTCAAAGAATTGGATGGAAATTGCCGGAGAGATAGATCTTGATGGAAATCTAGATCTATACTTTAATACAGATAAACTTCCACTCTCAGTTGCTTTATCGATGGGAAACTTGCCCAGCCGAATCAATGGTGTACTAAATAGCCAAATTCATGTCAGTAATCACCTCATTCAGCCAAATATTGAAGCAACATGGACCGTTGCTGCTAATTTTAAAGATGAAAGTCCCGAGTTTAAGGGGAAAATCACATATCTAGACCAGCGACTCAATATTCATGGAACTGAGCTTGCTGGATATAATAACCGCCTACAGTTGTCCGGGCAGATACCAATTAACCTTTCACTGGATAAGGTGGATTTGGCAGACCGTTTCCTCAAAGTCCCAATCAATGTGCAGCTAAGTGGTGAGCAGGTTGATCTTGGTTTTATCGCTTCGTTTTTTCCTGAAATTGATAAAAGTGGAGGCATGGCCGACATTGATTTAAGGTTACAAGGTACAGCAGCCCGTCCCTATCTTGACGGAGAGTTTTCAATCAACAACGTAAATTTACAGTTCGTTGATAATTCCCTGCCAATTTCACGGGGAAGTATATACGCAAAAGCAGCCGAGGGGCATATTGATGTTACTAATTTTACATGCTATATCGGTGAAGGTAAATTTGATGCTCAGATACAACTCATGACAGATGGACTCTATCCAACAGATTTTATAGTTAAAAAATTTATGATTCAGAATGCAGGCATTGCCGATTTGAGTCAAAGTTTTTTGACAGAAGTATTTTTTCCCAAACTTGGTGGCAAAATAACTGCTAGTGGAACACTGGAAATACCGATCAATAAATTTATTAGTCGCAGTGTAACCGATTGGACACCACAAGTACTGCTTCCTTTTAATTTACAAAATATAATTGCGTATGCCAAGAGTGATGTTGAGATAGAGGAGTTGACTCTTGAAAGTTTGGGTTATCGTGTTGCCAATAATAAGAATGTAAATGTTGTGCTTCGGGATCGTAAGTTGCGTGTTCAATCGTTTCTGTTAACGGATATCACAGGTGCGACAATGACCAATCCACTGGAATTAGAGGGCAGAGGTTTTTGGGAACTTGATGGGAACCTAGATTTCGTTATGAAAATGCGGGATTTTGATATAAGTTTCCTATCCAATCTGGTTCCGCCTGAGTATCCAATTCGCGGGAAATTAAACGCTAACCTCCAGATTTATGGTACGGACACAAATCCAAAGGTAACACTGGAGTGGTTTCCTGCTAAATCTTCGGCACTGACCATCGCCAATGCGGAAATTGATGATTTTAGTGGCCAAATTACCTACCAAGACCAAGTGTGGCAGGTTGGTAGAGAGTTTGCCATACTATCGATTGGTTCAAATCGTGTTCTGTTTTCTGGAGTAATTCCGTTTAATCTTTCCATACGTGACGCTATAGTATTGCCATTGCCGCAGCCGATTGAGGGTAGAATTGATATTGATATCAGGGCGCTTGATTTTTTACCCATGATTTTCCCTCAATTTGGTCTTACTGCAGGAATTGGGATGTGCAACATGACAATTGGTGGCAGCATTTATTCTCCCCAGTTGAAAGGGGTAGCTAGTCTGCGTAACGTTGCTTTTCGACTTCCGGAGACGTATATCAGTGTAGATCAAGCTCGGTTAGATGCAACCTTTACCAATCAGGGGATTACTATCCGCCGGCTTGAAGGCAATTTAAACGGCGGTAAATTCACGGCTGGTGGTTCACTTAAATCTGAATGGTTGCATGTAACTGAGATAAACACTTGGGCTACATTAAGAGATGGTTGTATTTTTCAAAATCCGCAGCTCTATTGGGTACGATGTGACCGTGTTGACCTGACCATGATAGGCGATGTCATTCCAACAGGTAAGGTCGAACTGCCGGTTGTAAGAGGAACTGTTCGCGTCGCTGATGGTCGGTATAAACGCCCTTGGCGGGAATTGGCTAATGAATGGATTAACCAAGAATCGGCAGAGATTCAATTTGAAGTCTTGTCGGACTATCCAATTATTCGCCACCTCCGTTTAGATCTAGATGTTATTGCTCCAGACAACATTTCGATGGTTTCAGATCTTGGTGACTTTAATGATATTAAGGTGTCAGTAAATGGTAAGGTTGTCGGCCCAATTCAAAGGCCCGTCTACAACGGACGGGTTAATATACTTGAAGGCGAATTCCAGGTTTTTGCTATTGATCATCCATTTACAATCAAAGAGGGGTCATATGGAGAGAATACCAACCCACTTCGGCTCGAACCATATTACGAAATCTACGCCGAGACGTCAGAGCCAATTCGAAATGTTAGTTTGCGTAATCTGGATACAAGGGATGTAAAAGTTAAATTACATATGAGTGGCTATTTAAATGAATCCCACAATCCCGAATTGGAAGTGGAAATTTTGGACAGCGAGATTGGTGACAATTATCAGCTGACACTCACGCAAATGGAAATTCTCTCTATTCTGACTTTTGGAGACACAGGATCTTTGTCTCTAACAGACGTAGATACGATGAGCAGTAGTGGCAGAGAAGTTATACTTCGGCAGGGAGAACGATTTGTCGGAAATTCAGTTGCCAGATTTGCGGGACTTCGTGAAGCTCGGGTTAACCTAACTGCTCCTCTTGATCCTGAAGGCCGTTTTGATGGTTTTCTTGCTGATGGAAATCTTATGGTCGATCCGCTTCTAGATCTGCGCAATGATTTTTTATTGATTCTTGATGATCCGATTTCAGCAATAGATCCAAGTGGGAAAATTGAGTCTGCAGGGTTAAAGGAAATTTCAAAGAGATTAGCAATCACCTATTCAAATAAAATATCTTATCTAAATAAATTGAGTGAAAATACTCCCTATATAGAGGTTGAATATCAGATTAACAAACACATGTCCGTGGCCGCTGAGAGGTACAGGATAAACCAAAATGTGGAACGATATGGTATTGATCTCAAGCTTGAGCTGGAATTTTAGGAATTTCTTGAGTTTTTTCCTAAATCTTTCCTATCTCCTAATAAGGTTTGTATCTATCTTAGTATTGCTGATTCTGCATATTGAATCGTTGCGTGCCGATACACTTCCAGTGATTCAAATTGAATATCTGCTTAATGGTGAAATTCTTGACCAATCCTCGATTCTTTCGCAGGCTTTAACCGATAAGACTGAAATTGAATATGGATATACAATTTCCCTTTACAAAATTCGTCAATGCGTGGAAGCAATATACTCAATTGGCGAATTTTCGCAAGTCAGAGCAGTTGAAAAAAAGACGGAATCTGGAATTATACTAGTATTTCAACTCACTTCAAAAACCCGGATTGCTGAGATTAAGTTTGACGGTAATATTCTTGACAGAGATTTTGTTCTTGAGCGGATCCGTTCTAATGTCGAACAAGAATATTCGGAAGAAATCGCACAGAAAGACGTAAAACATATTCTCAATCTTTATATGGATTACGGTTACTTCAATGCTCGTGTTCGTTTCAGCGTCCCACCAAAAGAACGTGTGGATGACGAAATACTCCTTCGTTTTGAGATTGTACCGTATGCTCGAGCAACAATTGAGGCTATAAAATTTGTCGGTAATCTTGCTCTCAGTGACAAGGATATCCAGAACATCATAGAGATTAAAAGTAAACAATTCTACCAGAAAAAAACTGTTGAGAAGGAACTCCGTCGCCTCAGAGAACTGTATCGTCAGGAAGGTTATCTGTCAGTTCAGGTTACGTCAAGTCAGGTGTATGATGTTAATCTTAACAGGATCACCTTGACCTTTCATATAGTTGAGGGAAGGAGAGTCGTCGTTGAACTAATTGGCGATGGTTTTGACAAAAAGGTGTTGCGCGAAAAACTGGAAATTTTTAAGCAGGGCAATTATTCCGATTATGTCCTTCGAAGTAACGCCCAGCGAATTCGGCAAATCTATCAGCAAAAAGGTTATTACGACCCGCAAGTCGAGTTTCAGGTTACAAGGGAATCGGAAGAAGAAATTGTAATCACTTTTGATATTGATCTTGGTAAAGTGCCGCGAATCCGAAAAATTGATTTTGTTGGTAATGGAGCTTTTAGTGACTCAGATCTTCTGCAGCAGATAGTAACCAGGAAACGCAGTTTTTTCTTTCTTCCTAGTTTAGGTTGGTTGTTTCCCAAAGGAATTTTCGATCCAATGGCCTTCGATAGAGATCGGAAAGCACTTGAACTTTTTTATAAGAAGAATGGATACTTGGATGCTAGAATTAAAGCTGAAAAGCACATTGATACCAAAACAAATCAACTTCACCTGCAACTTGAAATCGATGAAGGAACACAGCAGCGAATTGATAATCTTGGTTTTGAAGGCAATGCCATTTTTAATATAGATCAGTTGATATCTATTATTTCAGCTCGGCTAGATATGCCTTATAGTAAGGATTTGGTGGAACAAGACCAACGTAAATTGGAGATGTTGTATGACCGTAAAGGTTACATTTACGCAAATATTGAGCCCCAATATTACGAATTGACCGGAAAACTCATTTATCGTATTACAGAGAATAAGCAAGCTAAGCTTGGAAAATTCTACATTCATGGCAATCTAAAAACGAAAGATCATGTACTACAGCGTGAGTTTGAAAACGCTGGGCTAGAAAAGGGGGACGTATTTAGTTTTGAGCGATTGATGGATGCTAAGCGAAAACTTTTTTTGCTTGGGTTATTTCGCTCAATTAGCATCCGAACGCCCGATAGAATTGATCAGAAAGAGATACTTGACGTTAATGTGCGGGTTGAAGAAAGGAAACCGGGATCAATCAGTTTAAGTGGCGGGTATAATCCTTCAAGCGAAATGTTTTCTTTTAAGAGCGTTCGCGGAACATTTGGTTTAAATTATAATAATTTATATGGTCGGAATTTAAGAGTAAGCACCAGAGCCCGATTTGGGACGGAGGGGAATCTTTATGAAACAATTTTCATCGAACCTTGGTTGGTTGGTAATACCATAGGAACATTTCGGGTTTTTGAGGATAATCTTCAGGAAATCAGCGATATTACGCGGGCGAGGGGTGGTATCGCAAGTCTGATAAAAAGACTGGGGGGTAATAATAAATTATCTGTTCAATACAAGTATCAAGAACTTCATCAAAAGAAAAGAGAACTAGGAACGACGGTGAGCAGTTTCGGGTTATCGTTTCACCGTGACAGTCGCGATCATTTTTTCAGTCCTCGAGATGGTCAATTGAATGAGTTTATGATTGAATACGCTGGTGGACTGTTGTCAGGGAAAACAAGCTTTGTCAAAGTTACAACCGATCATCGATTTTATGGAAATGTTGCTGATGTGGTTTTTGCCAGTGCGATTCGGCTCGGCTTTGAAAAAGGGCTTCGAAATCAGGTAAGGTTGCCTTCTTTTGAACGGTTTCGGGTTGGAGGGGCCACAACGGTTCGGGGCTATGCCGAGATGTCTTTAGGACCTTTAGATGAATCTGGTGATCATCGAGGTGACGTGATGTTCGTCTTTAATACGGAACTTCGTTTTCCCATATACAACCTAGTTGGTGCGGCAATATTTTTTGATTTAGGCGATATATGGAACGAGCCAGAGACCATTAGTGACTTGATTAAGAATATTCGTGCGAATCAACCTTGGTCTGCAATTGGTCTTGGGCTTCGAATAGACACAGCATTGGGACCTGCACGTTTAGATTATGGGATTCCGATTGATCAGGATTTAGACGGTAAATTCCATCTTGCACTTGGGCATACTTTTTAAGTGAGGTCATTTGATTTTCGAAGTGGATATCGACAATTAATTTGCTAAATAGCCAATCATCTTGGTGATACTATACTTGGACTAAGGTATTATGAGTGATGCACATTGCGACGTGCAATTTTTTATTTCGTTTGGTGGAACGAAGTAAAATCATATCTCGTACACGTGCTACAGACGAAGTTTTTTGAAGGGGGGTTGGAAAATAAATGACTTTACTTTTAGGAGAAAATTCTTGACAAAGTTTTTTCACTGTATGTATAATTCTAGCTCGTCTGTATTATAGGCTGGCGTAGCTCAATCGGCAGAGCAAGTGATTTGTAATCACTAGGTTGGAGGTTCAAGTCCTCTCGTCAGCTCCAGTTCGTCGGATGGGGAGATAGCGAAGCTGGCCAAACGCGGCAGACTGTAAATCTGTTCCCTCAGGGTTCGGCGGTTCGAATCCGTCTCTCCCCACCATTTTTTGCGGGAGTAGCTCATTTGGTAGAGCCTCTGCCTTCCAAGCAGATGGTAGCGGGTTCGAGCCCCGTCTCCCGCTTTGGGTTTGAAATGCCGACGTAGCTCAGTAGGTAGAGCACATCATTGGTAATGATGAGGTCACCGGTTCAATCCCGGTCGTCGGCTTTGCATTTGAGTCGTTTTAAATTTAAGCACGTTAATTTCATCTTATAGTAGGCCATTAGCTCAGTCTGGTTAGAGCGTCGGTCTCCAAAACCGAAAGTCGGGGGTTCGAATCCCTCATGGCCTGCCTTGTTTTTGCTGAAAGTTTGGTGTGTATGATAGCTCGTATAAAAAAATATGTAAAAGGTATCCTACTAGAGTGGGATAAGGTTTCCAAACCAGATTGGAAGCAGGTTAAAGCAAATACGCTTGTTGTTGTTGTGGCAACCTTAATCCTGGGAATTTATCTTTGGATAATTGACGGAAATCAGGATTATCCAATATGGTCAGCCCCGGATACAATATTTGGGCCAGGCTTGATATTTCTACTGGTGCTAGTGATAGCTCTATTGTGGTTTGCGAGGAGGTTCACATCAAGATGGGAGGTTGTAATTCCAGTTTCGCTCGCTCCGTTATTGCTTGTGTTGGCCCTCCACTACATCGTCGCACCAAGCGATCCTGTCTCTGGTTTCGGTATTGCTTGGATTCGCCAATTGTTTTTGAAGTAAGAGGATTATCCTAATGACTGACGCTACACCTGACGCTACACCTGACGCTACACCTGACGCTACACCTGACGCTACGACAGGTTTCTGGTATATTGTTCATATTTACTCAGGACACGAAAAAAAGGTAGAAATCAATCTTCAGAAGCGTGTTCGAGCTATGGGGCTTGATCAACAAATTCTGACGGTTATTGTTCCTATCAAAGAAGTTGCTGAGGTCAGGAATGGTAAGCGTCGCGTTGTGGAGCGCCCTTCTTATCCAGGTTATATTCTTATACAAACATCTGATGAATTGAAGGCTAATTCTGAAAATCCTGATGTACTGCGAAGTTGGCAATTGGTTAAAGAAACACCAAGTGTCATGGGGTTCATTGGATCTTCGTCGAATCCTGTACCTCTTAATGAAGAAGAAGTCAATCAGGTTTTAAATCTGTCATCAGGTGGTGAGAGACCGGAACCTATTCTTGAGGTTGATTTTATTTCAGGTGACCAAGTTAGAGTCATTGAAGGACCTTTTAAAGGTTTCCCGGCGGAAGTCAACGAGGTGGATCGAGAGCGACAGCGTGTACACTTAACAATTTCGATTTTTGGTCGATCCACACCAATAGATCTCGAGTTCCTAGAAGTCGAAAAAATATAGATTCAAAAAATCAAATAAAACGAAAGATTCGTAAAAATGGCGAAAATAGTTGCTGGAATGGTTAAACTTCAGGTGGTTTCTGGGCAAGCGACGCCGAATCCTCCTGTCGGTCCGAGTTTGGCTCCATACATGATTAACATTCCTGAATTTATTAAAGCTTTCAATGCTAAAACTCAAGATCAGATGGGGCTTGTGGTTACGACTGTCATTACGTGCTTTGAAGATCGTTCCTATGAATTTGAGGTTAAATCTCCACCTGCCTCTGTACTATTGAAGCAAGCAGCGCAGCTGGCCAAAGCTTCTGGGGAACCAAACCGAGAAAAAGTTGCTACTATTAATAGAGAACAGGTTAAAGAAATTGCTCAAATTAAATTGCCTGACTTAAATACGAACGACATTGAATCGGCAATGCGCATGGTTGCTGGTACAGCGCGTAGCATGGGTATTGTTGTACAGTAAAGGAGCATTATTATGGCGAAAAGAACGAAGAGATATCAAAAAGCTTTTGAGCTTGTTGATCAATCCAAGCGATATGAGCTTGATGAAGGGATTTTATTACTAAAAAAAACAGCTGGTATGAAGTTTGATGAAACAGTTGACTTAGCTACCCGGTTGGGGTTGGATTCGCGTCAAGCGGATCAGAATATTCGGGGTACGGTTGCTCTTCCACATGGCACTGGAAAGCAGGTGCGTGTGGTTGTTTTTGCTGAGGGATCAGCCGCTCAGGAAGCTGAAGAGGCTGGCGCGGACTTTGTTGGGGTAGATGAACTGGTTGAAAAAATCACTGGTGGTTGGTTTGAATTTGATTCAGCCATTGCTCATCCTAGTTTGGTGAGAGAGATTATGCCGAAGTTAGGAAGAATTCTGGGGCCTCGTGGACTTATGCCGAATGCAAAATCCGGTACTGTTACGGAACAGGTGGGTGACGCTGTCCGCGATGTAAAAGCGGGACAAATTGAATACCGTCTTGAAAAGGAATCAGGTGTTGTTCACGTATTGGTTGGCAAGATCTCGTTTGATGACAACCAAATTAAGGATAACGTAAATGAGGTTATGTCAGCGTTAATTAAAGCTCGGCCAGCTACGGCAAAAGGAAGATATGTTAAGAGTGTGGCTATTTCATCAACGATGGGTGTTGGTATTCGCTTAGAACCGTCGCAGTTTGTTTTAGGTGAAGTTGGGTAGCGAAATACAAGAAAATAAAAAATTGAATATATTCTCAGGCCAGTCGTAGATGGCAGGTGCATTTGCTTAAATTTTATTGCCTGCTGAGATGGGTTTGGATTCCATATATGATATCGGAATTTTGCCTCCTGCTGACTGGAGGCTTTTTTTATTGTGTAGTTGGAAGAGGAGACATATATGCCGAATCAGAAAAATATTGAACAGGTTAAATTAATTCGAGAACAGCTTGAAAATAACGAGGTTGTGATACTGACAGATTTTCAGGGACTAAGTGCTTCTGAAATTGGCGAGTTACGCGAAAAGCTTCGTCAAGCGGATGTTCGCTACAAAGTCTTCAAAAATAGGTTGATTGCTGTGGCTGCAGGTGATTTAGGAATTGAAGGGTTAGAGCCCTACCTGTATGGATCGACCGCAATTGCTATGGCTGATAATCCTGTGGCTATAGCGAAGGTGCTACTAGAATTTGGTGAAGAACATGAGAATCTGAAGATTAAAGGAGGGATTCTTGATAATCGAGTAATCGATGCAGAAATGTCAGCATCTTTAGTAAATATGCCATCTAAAAGCCAACTGCTAGCACAGGTTGTTAGTGGATTGAACGCGCCAATATACGGTTTGATATATGTCTTAAAATTAGGTAATCCAGTATCAGGTCTTGCAAACGTGCTAAGTGGAACAATTCGACAATTTTCGAATGTGATTCAGGCAATTGCAGATTTAAAAGAAAACCCAGAAGAAACTTAAACTATGTGTTTTGGTTTAGTTTACCATTTATAAACTATTAATAAGGAGAACAGGAAAATGGCTGATATTGAAAAGCTAATCGACGAAATTGGCAATATGACAGTGTTAGAACTCTCGGAGCTAGTGAAGTCCCTTGAAGAAAAATTTGATGTTAGTGCGGCTGCCCCAGTGATGGCTGCAGGTATGATGCCAGCAGTTGCTGCTGAGGGGGAAGCCGAAGAAACTGTTGTTGAAGAAAAGACTTCGTTTGATGTCCAGCTTAAAGAAATGGGTGATCAGAAAATTAAGGTAATCAAGGAAGTTCGTGCCATCACTGGACTTGGTCTTAAAGAAGCCAAAGCTGCGGTTGAAGAAGCTCCAACTGTTGTGAAAGAAGGCGTCAGTCAGGAAGAGGCGGACGAAGTAAAAGAGAAGCTTGAAGCTGTTGGCGCAGTTGTCGAAATTCTGTAGACTAACTAGATAGTAAGATCAGTGCCGAAAGTCATATTGGCTTTCGGCACTTTTTTATGTCTAGAGGCTGTCAACATACTGGCATAAGGTGTTAGTTCGGTTTTTGTTCCTAAATTCAATGGGGGTTAAATCGGACAACTGGTGTTGGGGGCGACTGCCGTAAATCCTGAATGAATTGTGGTTGGGTAGGAGTCTCCGTGATTCATAGTAGGACTGACAGAAATACCGGCTGGCATCTTATCATTAAAGTAGCCTGTTAATCGTCTTTTGCAATATTGGTACCGGTAATCGTGGAAGTTATTATCTGATCTATTTCTACCGCTGTGGATTGTACTGGTTAAGTTTTCTTCAGAGTATTATCTTTAGCATTTTCGATGGTAATTTTTTTCGACTCCGGTGCTAAGCAGTGTACCAACTGGTGTTGTATGAAATTATCGACTAGTAAACCAACTAAGCGATCAGTTTCCCGTTTCTTCTTCGTAGCAGTTTTAGAAACTACTGGCCGGAAATATCCAAAAAGTGATTTTAGCTGAACCTTTTTCTCTATACAATCGCTCTTATAAAATAAGAAACTTTTTGATTGTTGGATGGAAAAGGTAAAAAGATAGGTGATGACAAGTTGGTTCAGTTGATTCAACTGAGTACCAAGGGCAATGAACTTGTATTTTCTGAGTTGATCCGTCATCACGAACAACAGTTAGTATCGCTGATTCGTTATCAACTTGGTGACTTATATCTTGCCGAAGTTGTCTTATAAGAAACATTGTTGCGAGTGTGGTTGAGTATTTGGCTATTTTCGTTGACCCAGAGCCAACATACTAACTAGGCATTTCGAATAAAATAAGGTGGTGGTGTCAATCGCAGCGTACAAATTATCCTCGATAGCATTACCTTTGTGCATTGGTATGACAGCTTCTCTAGTCTGACACTTGGTCTTTGGTTGCTCCTGGATCAGTAGATCTAGTTGGTCCACTTTTCATCGACACAGCGCCAAATGCCAAGCGGGTTCTCGTCCTGAAGTTCTGCTGGTAAGCGGTTGGGACTAACATTGTCAAAACACTGTAGCTGGGAAAAACGGGTAATGGCTGCAGGAATACCGACTGCGGTGAAACCAGGATGGCCTGTCGCTGGGAATGGGCCTCCGTGATTCATGGCTGGGCTGACCGCCACACCCGTTGGCATTTTGTCATTAATCAGCCGACCGACTTTACGACGCAAGATGTGAGCAACTTGATTATAAGTGGCATCGTCTGCTCCGTTGTTGGCTGAATAGATGGTTCCCGTCAAGTTGCCTTCCAAAGATCTTAAAATCTGCTGGGTCTGATCTAGATCGTCCACCAAAATTAGGAGACTCTCATTGCCAAAGGCTTCCTCCTGCAATGTTTCCGCCTGAGCCAAAAACTGTGCCCCTGTTACCTGAAATAGCGTGTTTTGGTGGCAAAATCCAGTCCCTCCGCCAGATTCTCCACCCACCAATAACTCAGCCCCGGCATCTTGCAAAGCCCGAACACCTGCGACTATCCCTTTTTCTACACTTTCCCCTAAAAGGGTCCCGACGGGCGCATCTCCAAATTGTTGGCTGACACTTTGGATAAATAGATCTGTGTCTGCATCCTTTTGAAGAATCACCAAACCGGGGTTAGTACAAAACTGTCCTGTACCAAGCAGACAGGAGCTAACGAATTCTTCCGCGATCTCAGGTCCTCGTTCTTGCAAGGCGCCCGGCAAGATGACAACGGGGTTAATACTGCTGAGTTCTAGATAGATTGGCTTACCCGCCTGATCAGCCGCATTTTTGAGGACTAAACCAGCACTGCGAGATCCGGTATAACCGGTTGCTCCAACCAGTGGATGAGAGACAAGTCGCTCTCCGATATCGTGAGGGGTTCGGTAGATCAGCTGTACCATGCTAGTTGGTAGATCCAAACCTTGTGCTGCTTCTAAAGCCTCTTCTGCAAATAGCCGAGTGGTTCCTGGATGTGAAGAATTAGCTTTGGCAATTACTGGATTCCCCGCCGCAATGGCGGCAGCGAAATCTCCACCGGAGATGCTACCAAACGCAAACGGGAAGTTGTTGGGGCCGAAAACCACGACACCTCCCTCAAGTGCTGCGTACATCGATCTAACATTTGCTTGTGTGTCAATAGTCGGATACGTCCAAGATCGATTACGTGTAGCATTGGCAGCTTGCCGCAGTTGGTTGGTTGTCCGTGGTAATTCGATACCGTCGAGACGAGTTTCCTTCGGATAGGCAGTTTCGATATGGGCCATATCGACGAATTCAGATCGCCGCGCTTCAATTCGGTCGGCGTAGCATTCTAGAAAATCTGCAATTGTATTCGGTTCAACATTGAGTAAATCCTCAGATGCTTCTGCGGCATGTTCAATAGCTGTTTCTATATCCTTAATCGAGCTGACTGGATAGATCTCACTGGTTGGTTCTTTTGTTAGTGGATTGACTGGTTCAAATGTGCTGACGGAAGCTGATTCTCTCCAAGCACCATTGATCAAAACAGGTTGTACATTGTGTGTTGCCATCTCTATAACTCCTTGGTATTTTCTCCATTTTTCTTAAGGATAAATTAATTTGTTATTGAATTTTTATCAACAATGCTTATTGGTTTGTCATGTCAATTAAGGCGTTGAGTTTTTCTAACGCTTTACCGGAATCAATTGCACTGGCAGCGGTTTCCAAACCACTTTGTATGTTTGAGGACTTCCCACCAGCAACGATAGCTGCAGCTGCGTTGATTAGGGTGATATCACGCTTTGGACCCTTTTCTCCATTGAGGATATGATGGGTGATCTCTGCATTCGTTTCGGGAGTATCACCAACAAGATCGGATGGATCTGCGTTTGGTATACCGAATTCAGTGGGATCAATAGTGTAATTGATTACGTTGCCATAAGCGAGTTGCGATACTTGGGTGGTGGTTGTTGTCGTTATTTCGTCTAGGCCATCATCTCCGTGAACCACGAATGCCGATTGGGTCCCAAGATTTTTCAACACATTAGCTAGCGGTTCAGTCAAATTTGGATCGTAAACGCCGATCACTTGTGCCTTTGCTCCTGCTGGGTTGGTAAGTGGACCAAGTACATTAAAAATAGTACGAATGCCAATTTCACGTCGAGGACCAATTGCATGCTTCATTGCACTATGAAGCGCTGGAGCAAAGAGGAACCCGATACCTATCTCATCAATGCATTTTCCCACAATGTCGGGTGAAATTTCAATGTTGACACCAAGCGCTTTTAATACGTCTGCACTGCCAGAATTACTTGAAACTGATCTGTTTCCGTGTTTAGCAACTGGAACACCAGCTCCTGCTACCACAAATGCCGCAGTAGTTGAAATGTTAAAGGTATGAGAACCATCCCCTCCAGTGCCACATGTATCGACAACGAGATTGTGTTCGGTCTCAATTTTTGTGGCTTTTTCGCGCATAATTCGCGCCGCTCCGGTAATTTCATCAATGGTTTCGCCTTTCAATCTTAGTGCAGTAACAAAGCTACCTATTTGAGCGGGGGTTGCATCGCCACTCATAATTTGACCCATCGTCCCCAGCATTTCTGCTTCGTTTAAATTATCACCACCCACCACTTTTTCGATTGCGGCTTTTATCATTTTTGTTCCTCTTGTAATTTTTCACCCAAGCTGCCACCTGGATGGAATTTCCCAAAGTCCTCACGGGTGAATTTTTTGTTGACTGACAGCGTGATAGCTAAGGCATCTCCTAGTGCGAGTGTCGCTGTGGTACTATTTGTGGGAGCCAGACCGAGGGGGTCTGCTTCTGTCAGGACTCCAATATTTAAAACTAGATCGGCTTGTCTTGCCAATTCCGAATCTGATCGACTCGTCAAGGCAACCAACTTAGCACCAATCTGACGAATTGGCACTATGAGATCAAGTGTTTCTCGCGTCTTGCCACTGTTTGAGATAGCAATGACAATATCTTCGGGGGTAATCATCCCTAAGTCGCCATGAACACCTTCAGTTGCGTGAACAAAAGATGCTGGTGTCCCAAGACTTGCTAACGTCGCGGCAATCTTTTTCCCAATATGACCTGATTTTCCAACACCCGTTATTACGACTACGACACGCCCAGGCGTACACCTGATGAGATCCACAGCTTTCTCGAAGTTTTCATCAATCGATTGGAGTAAATTTTCCAGAGCATCGATTTCAGACTGGATTGTAGCCTTGGCTGTTTCAAGAACCGTACCTTGTCTCATATGTCCATATTTTATCCTACTGAGATTTTCTGATCAAGTGCTTTGTGGGAGAAGGTTGACGAAACCGGATAAGTACTGTAAAATCTCATGATTTAGTTCTAAAATGCTTTAATCTGTAACAATTAATTTTTTTGTTGGTATTTATTTTTGCCTGACAAAATGTGTGGGCAAAAATAGAACATTGGGGTGCTGATTAGATCAAAACCTCACCCTTGAATTAAAACCCTGGATCGTTTCTGAGAGAGAGGCAACTAATCTTATCCTAATGTGAAATGTTTTTATGCTACTGAATGGAAAGGGATTATTATGGAGGATTTAATTTTCAGATCGAATAAAAAAGTGCTATTTATTGGCGATAGCATTACTGATTGCGGACGGCGACAAGATGAAGAAAAATTAGGACATGGTTACGTCCGAAAAATAACTGAGCTAATTACGGCCAAGTATCCTAGTCATCATATTGATTATGTCAATCAGGGAATTGGGGGCGATATTGTAGAGGGATTAGAAAATCGTTGGAGCGAGGACGTAATTTCTGAAAAGCCGGATTGGCTTTCAATTAAAATTGGAATCAACAATGCAGCACGCCAAACTGAACCAAGCGAAGAATATTTGCCGAAATGGGAAAATTCTTACCGTCAGATTCTCACTCGCTCTGGTCAAGAATTAGAGTTAAATGGGATTTTTATGTTCGAAATCTTCTACATAGCTGAAGATGTCCGGGAGCCGCGCACTTTGGCGATCCTTGAATATAATGAAATTATCCATAGATTGGCGGATGAGTTCAACGCTCGTCTGGTTCAGGTTAGCGCATCCTTCAAACAAGCCGTCACTGATCGTCCGGATTTTCTGTGGACAACGAGAGATGGTATTCATCCAAACGCAGCAGGTCATACACTAATGGCATTGGAATTCCTTAAACAAGCGGGATGGTAACTTCGGTTTCAATCGGTTGATCGTAATCGACACCTTCAACTTCAAAACCAAATAGATTCCGAAAACTTCGCTTATAACCCTCAAAATCGGCAAGGTCATGGAAATTTTCGTTATTGACGAGGCTCCATTTTTCATTGACTTCGGCAACCACATCGGATCTAAGTTCTCGGTCATCCATCCGAATACGGCGATTTTCGTCAACTATCGGTACTAAATTAGGTCCTAGATACTCTGAGAAAAGTCTTATCATTTGATCAATCGGTTTCTCATTCAGATCTTTAGTATCCATGATTCGGTTAAGTATACTAATATAAAGCGGAACAATTGGAATTGCTGCCGATGCTTGAGATATGACAGCTTTGTTAACTGATAAATACGCATGGCCATTAATTTGATCCAACAACCTTGTGTCAATTGCATTAACCCTTTTCTCAAGATCTATTTTTGCTAAACCGATTGTGCCACTAGAATATATTTGATCAGTTATCTTGGGACCTATGTAGGAATATGCGACGATATTTGCTTGGGGTGCAAGTAAGTTTTCCGATAGGAGTGCCTCGATCCAAAACTCAAGATCTTCACCTCCCATTACTGCGATTGTATTTGCAATTTCTTCATCAGTGGCAGGATGAATTGTAATGTCGATAATATTTTCGTTGGTTAGGTCAACCGTTTTTTCTGTGCATGAATCACCAACTGGTTTCAAAACAGATTGGTGATCAATTCCTGTTTTTGGATGAATTCGGCGTGGTGAGGCGAGGCTATAAACGACAAGATCTATTTGGCCAAAATGTTCTTGGATTTCATCAATTGTTTTTTGTTTAATTTGGTCGGAAAAGGCATCACCATTGATGCTGATGGCAGTAAATCCATCTTGTGTAGCCATCTGGTGGAATGCCGCAGAATTATAATAGCCTGTTGAACCAGTCTTATTACCGCTTGGTGGGCGCTCAAAAAAAATACCGATTGTATTTGTCCCATATCCCCATGTTAACGCAATACGGGATGCCAGTCCATATCCTGTCGATGCACCAATGACAAGGACGTTCGGCGTATTTTCTGTTGATTCAATATCCTTTTTCGCCAGATCGATTTGACTTCGAACGTTTTTCAGGCAACCTGTTGGATGGGCGTTCGTGCAAATGAATCCTCTGATTTTCGGTTCAATAACTTGAAGTGCCATGATTTCTCCTAAATTTCTATATTTTGACGATAACGAATATGCAAATAGATTCCGATATCTTTAAAGCGTACGATATACGTGGTATTTATCCCAGTCAGATTAATGAAAAAATTGCTGAGTCCATTGGTCGTGCATTTATCGTATTTACTGGTGCAGTTACAGTGGTTGTTGGGCGCGATATGCGCCAATCAAGCCCCCTATTATTTAACGCAGTTACGCATGGAATTATTACATCAGGTGCAAATGTCACTGATATTGGGCTGGTTAGTACAGATCAATTTTATTATGCGTGTGCTACACAGAATCTGCCGGGTATTATGATTACGGCCTCCCACAACCCGGCTGAATATGGTGGATTTAAGATGGTGAAGGAGATGCCGTGCGTTATTGGCGGTGATACTGGCCTGCAACAAATTCACCAAATCATTGAAACCGACAGCTTCCATGATACTGATAGAGCTGCTACTGTCCAAGCCTGCAATTTGATAGATGAATTTGTTGAATTTGTTTTAAGTATTATTGATGTCGATTCTATTACGCCCATCCAGATTGCCGTTGATCCAAGAAGTGGAATGGTCGGCCCGATTTTGCAAAAAGTCTTTAATCCATTACCAGTTAACCTGTCTGGTTTTAATCTCAAAGCCGATGGCCGATTACCTGTAGGTCAGGGCCTTGATCCCAAACAACCTCAGAACCATGCCGACCTTCAGCGATACGTTGTCGATCAAAATGCGGATGTTGGCTTTGCTTTTGACGGTGATGGAGATCGCTTTTTTGTCGTTGATGATCGTGGTCAATTTGTGCCCTCAGATTTTATCATTGCATTAATTGCTGAATATCTACTCCTGAAACATCCGGAGTCGAAGATCGTCTACGATATTCGTGGATCTTGGGCGATTCGAGATACGGTTGAAGCGAACAAGGGCATTCCAATTATTGAACGCGTTGGGCACTCGTTTATCAAGCCTACAATGATGAATCGGGATGCAATCTTCGGCGGCGAAGGGAGTGGTCACTACTATTTTCGTGATTTCTTTTATGCTGATTCCGGTATTATTCCGGCTTTGATTTTAACGGAGATTTTGTCCGAGAAACAAAAAAAACTCTCAACTCTCCTTCAACCATATGAAGAGAAATATTTTTTGTCTGAGGAAGTCAATACCCAAATTAAAAATGGAGACCCAGATGGGAAAATCGAATCCATTCGTCGGATGTACCATCAATCAGCAACTGTGAATGATCTAGATGGTTTGTCTGTTGAATTTGATGACTGGCATTTCAATTTACGCAAATCGAATACGGAACCACTCATACGATTGAATCTCGAAGCCAGGTCACATCAAATTATGATCGAAAAGCGGGCGGAAATTATCAAACTAATCGGATCTTGATCTAGTCTTCGATTTCAACAATTACTTCAACTTCAACCGGAATACCGCCGGGAAGTTGAACCATTCCGACAGCTGATCGAGCGTGTTTTCCTTTGTCACCAAAAACCTCGACAAACAGGTCTGATACCCCATTAACAACTTTTGGATGATCTAAAAAATCAGGTGTGGAATTCACAAATCCGACGACTTTGATAACTCGTTTAATTCGGTCAAGGTCACCAAGTGTGTCCTTCAATGTGCTAATGAGTCCCAATCCAACCAAGCGTGCTGATTGGTATCCTTCTTCTATGGTCATGTCAGTGCCCAGTTGTCCTTTTTCAAGCTCGCCACTCATGTTCACAGGTCCATGACCAGAGGTGAAGACGAGGTTGCCTGTTTGCACTGTGGTAACATAGTTCGCCACAGGTTTTACTGGTGGCGGTAATTCAATTCCGATTTCTTCCAGTCGATTTTCTATTTTCATTGAGAGGACCTCTATACAAACTTCATTACCTAATAAATTTATATTCCCAGTATAGCATAATCATCACTTTGGATCAATCTCAGATATAGATTGATGACAAATCAATCTGCCAATATTAAGATCACTCTGTCTGAATTGAAGTGGTATGAAACAGTCAAGCAAAATATGACCTTTTCTCTCAAGGGGTGTGCATTCTCCAAAACGTGTTGAAAGATTGGTAGAATCATCCGAGGTTGAGGTTATAATTTCTTGTTCCGTCATAGGTTTGGGTGCTATAATTGCTCGCGGGAATTATGCTTTGGAGTGTACTTTTTGAGGATTGGTATTGTTCGGAAATATCATAAGCTCTTGCATTTTCTTTCTATTCTAACTTTTATTGCAACGTTTATGTTGGTATCGATTGGAGGCATTGTTACTAGTACAGATTCTGGCATGGCGGTTCCAGATTGGCCAACTACCTTTGGTTATAATATGTTTTCGTATCCACTCTCAAAGACAATTAGTGGATATATCCTTTCAATCGATGCAGGGTTACAGGTAGATTTGGACAACTCCAATCTTTCTCCCAGGTTGCGAGATGCAATTGAGACAAAAGATGATCATATTTCCCTCAGTCCTATTAGTGAAATCGAAGTAATTGAATTAGGAAAACTATGGCGTCTCAATGATGGTAAAAATCATAGAATTTTTACTGTTAGGAAAACAGCAAGTGAGTTAGAGGTTTATGTGCGAGGTGTATTTGCTGAGCATAGTCACCGCTTGATGGGATCTATTGTTGGCTTACTCACGATTTTGCTGGCAATTAGCATTTGGAAGTTTGATCAACGAAGATGGATGAAGTGGCTGGGTGGGATTGCGTTGTTTGGTGTTATTACTCAGGGTGTTCTTGGTGGATTGCGGGTGACCGAAATAAGTGTTATCTTTGCTGTTATCCATGCGTGTCTGGCACAAGCATTCTTGGCTTTATGTTGCGGGTTAATTCTGTTCACCTCTCGAGAGTGGACTGAAGGACATCATCAAGTCGAAGGAGCAGTTTTACTTCGTCGCCTTAGTATCTTCACCACAGGGGGAGTATATTGCCAATTGATATGGGGGGCTATCTTACGTCACACCGCTTCCCAACTTCAGACTCATGTTTTCTTTGCTATCTTGGTGGCAAACTGTGTGCTATGGATTATAAGTCGTGTTTTTATTCACCACAGGAACTTTGCCAAATTTACGGTTCCCTCCTTATTTCTCGGAGTATTTCTCATTCTTCAAGTTGTTCTGGGAATTGGTGCGTGGTTAAGTGAATTTCAACTTGGTGATAGCTTGACATATTTAACCCGAATTGCCATTACTACGGGGCATCTGGTTGTTGGTGCGTTTATGCTTGTTACGTCGGTTATACTGACTCTCCGTATCTTCTTATATTCGTCTGGATTCAAAGGATATGCTTCTAGCCCGACAGGCGGAGTTCCTGTATGATATAATAAAGTAACCCCGTCGAAATCGTGCCTATGCGTCAAGCAAAAAACCTGTTTGCACTTACCAAACCACGGCTTGTTCTGATGGTTTTAGTCACTGTCGGTGCAGGATTCTACCTCGCTTCGCAGGAGAAAACCATTAACTGGATTTCTCTGATCCATTTGTTATTGGGGACAGCATTGGCAGCAGGTGGGTCACTTGCATTAAATCAATATATGGAGCGAGATATTGATGGAATAATGGGACGAACACAATCACGACCATTACCGGGTCGCCGAGTCAGTCCAACTGAAGCTTTGCTTTTCGGAATTACCATCACAGCTATTGGCCAGCTGTATCTCATCCTGACAGTTAACTTACTGGCAAGTGCAGTAATTTTCGTGGTTATTGTCACCTACCTTTTTGTATATACCCCACTCAAGAGAAGAGACCCAATCAGTACATTTTTTGGCTCCATATCTGGGGCTCTACCGCCTGTCGCTGGATGGGTTGCCGTAACTGGCCAGCTCAACCGTGAATCTTGGGTATTATTCGGCATCCTGTTTTTATGGCAACTGCCGCACTCACTTGCTCTTGCTTGGATGTATCGCCATGAATACGCCAAGGCTGGTGTTCGACTTCTGCCTGTGGCACACCCAAATGGTAAAAGTACCGCGTTTCACATCGTGTTTCACTCCATCTTGTTGTTGTTAGTTGCTTCATTCCCAAAGTTCATTGGGCTCGCAGGCTGGGTTTACTTTGCTTTTGCGTTGGTGTGTGGATTTGTTTTACTTGCTTTTAGCATTATATTCGCGCTATCTCGAACAACGCTGGCGGCTAAACGGCTAATGCATGTTTCTTTACTATACTTACCTATAGTTTTTCTAGTGATGATAATTGACAAAGCATAAGTTTTTTTGTTTTGTATGACAACTGTCTTAATTCTGCTAGTTCCTATTATGAATACTGCCATTGATAATGTATGCTAAATACGAGTGTTAAATAAGAATGAAAAATACACTTTTTACTGTGGTCTCTATGATTGCAATCAGTGTTCTTGCTATCATATTTTTAGTTTGGTTGATATATTTTAAAGAGGGAAATGGTTATGGATCACAGCTACCTTTCACTGAACATCTGTCTTTGGTCAACGCTATTCTAAATTTTCTGAGTGCCGTTTGCGTTATTATCGGAATTGTTTTAATCAAAAATAGAAGAAGAGAATCCCACCAAAAGTTGATGTGCGGTGCGTTTGCATTCTCAATGCTTTTCTTAATATCGTACGTTGTTTATCATCATTTTCATGGGGATACCCCCTTTTCTGGTACAGGCCTGATGAGACCAATATACTTCTTTGTTTTAATCTCGCATATTGGTCTATCAGCTGTTGTACTCCCAATGGTTTTGGTCACGTTCGCCTTTGCCTTTTCATCGAAGTATACATTGCACAGAAAAATAGCATCCCTTACCTTTCCTCTTTGGTTGTATGTTTCAGTCACCGGCGTCATTGTCTATTTGATGCTAAATCATCTACCTACAAATATACTGAATGGCTAATGCTATAATTATGGAAAACCGTCAAGAAAAATTAGATCTTCGTGAGTTTGGGGCCCCAGTTAATGGAGAATCCCAGGTAAGTGACCGTCGCCTGTTTTTGCAACTTCAGGTGTTTTCTGGCTGTAAGAACCCGGCGGCATTAATTGAAGTTTTAGAGACTAATGGAGTAGGGTCTGTTTTATACGATGATCTAAATGATCCTACTGGGATCGGCTTATTGCTGATTGCTGAAGAGCCAACTGATATTTTGACTCAAACGCGTGTGCTTTTGATGAATTCCGGGTTTTCAAATCTTGATCACTGTTCTGAGATGACAATGATTGGTCGTACCTACGCTTCAGGACGTGAACAGAATTTAAACGAAGCGCTATTTGAGAAACCACTCCGGAATGTGATG
Organism: Candidatus Poribacteria bacterium; assembly: GCA_012963885.1. Classification (GTDB taxonomy): domain Bacteria; phylum Poribacteria; class WGA-4E; order WGA-4E; family UBA9662; genus UBA9662. Next base: position 30,150 of record DTUY01000049.1, read on the forward strand.
AACCCGGAAATGCCGTGGGCAATTTGGTACCCGCTTCGCAGAAAACCGGAATTCTATTTGCTGTCCGGAGCTGAGCAAGGGCGTATTCTGGGAGAACACGGCATGTTGGGTCGCACTTACGCAGAGATGGGGTATGCAGCTGATGTCCGACTCGCGTGCTTTGGGTTGGATCGGTTGGATAACGAATTCGTCATTGGACTAGTCGGACCGGAACTGTATGCTTTATCACGCCTCGTTCAGGATATGCGGAAAACCCAGCAGACAGGTAAATATATTGAATCGCTGGGTCCTTTTTTTGTTGGTAAAGTTCGTTGGCAATCAGCCTCATGAAGAATGTTCTCACAATTGCGACAAAAGAAATTTATACTTATTTCGTGTCTCCAATTGCGTATTTTGTGTTAGTAATCTTCGGTGGACTTTCCGGTTTCTTCTTTTATGCCATACTACAACGTGCCATCGTACGTCAGGAACTTAGTACTGCCGTAATACAGGTACTGTTCCGAAATTATGTCAGTGTAATTTTGCTTTTCTTCGCCCCTGCCGTAACAATGCGACTTTTCGCAGAGGAGAAGCGATCTGGGACAATCGAGTTACTAAGAACATCACCTGTTAAAGATATTGAAATTGTACTGGGTAAATTCTGTGCGAGTTTTGTGTTGTATCTTACTATGCTGGCTACAACGCTTGTTTATCCTTTCCTAATTCTTCCGTTTGGTAAAGTGGACATTGGCCAGATTATCAGTGCCTATACTGGTATGGTTTTACTTGGAGCAACTTTCCTATCCTTTGGTTTGATGATTTCATCTATGACTCGTAATCAAATTGTATCTGCATTGACTAGTTTCGGCATTCTACTGGTATTCTGGATTATTGGCTCTTTTGCAGATCGTGCTGGGTCATTAAGTAGATTCTTCAAGTATCTTTCTTTGATTGAACATCTTAATGATTTCACCCGTGGTGTGATAGTTGTTAAGGATGTCGTCTACTATTTGAGTTTTACTTTTATTTGTGTTTTTTTTACCATCAAATCGGTTGAATCAGCAAAATGGAAATAGCTTGAATGCAAAAAAATGGCATGCTTTTTGGCTTTATTGCATTAATCCTACTGTGTGGCGCATTTGCAAGTTATCTGCTTCGATCAAAAATTATACTTGCTTTTTTCCTCCTGTTTGGTTGTGTGTCATTGGGGATGTTTCTTGTCTTCGGTTTTCAGAGTATTGTCGGGATTCTCTCTAGCCGTCAGGCAAAATATAGCGCCAACGTTGCGGCTAGTGTCCTAGCTCTTTGTGGTATTGCTGTGATTATCAATCTGTTGGTTGTCACGAAATTCGATAAAGCTGTTGATCTAACAACTGATAAGTGGTACACCCTCTCAGGCCAAACCCTCGGTATTTTACAAAAACTAGATCAAGAAGTTAAGGTCTCTGCGTTTTTCAGTAGTAACCCCCAGAGCGAAACAGAAAAACGTCAATATGATCAGGCAAAAGACTTACTGGCAATGTACCACCGCCAATCCTCTAAAGTCAAAATTGAGTTTGTGGATTCCTATGTTCAAGTAAAGAAAGTAGAAGAGTATGGAATTAGAGCGCATGGAACCACTGTCTTTGAAGCCAATGGTAAAAAGGAACGAGTGACGGTTATCGACGAGCAGAAATTTACCAGTGCGATTCTAAAGGTTACTCGTGCAGAAGAGAAGAAGGTCTACTTTCTGATAGGGCATGGCGAAAAGTCGACAGACGATTTCGATCCAATGAAGGGATATCATCGAGTTGGCGATGCGTTAGAGAACCAAGGCTACCTTGTTGAGAACCTGTCCCTTTCGACTCAAAAAAAGGTGCCCAAAGATTGCACTGCGTTGGTTATTGCTGCTCCAAAATCAGCGTTTATCGGTCATGAGGTGAATGCGGTTAGAAGGTATCTTAATCACGGTGGGAAATTACTATTAATGCTTGATCCGATGATTGAAGCAGAAACCAATCCGAACCAACCGCTTATTGATCTAATTGCGAGCTGGGGAGTACAGATCAACAATGATTACGTGTTGGTTCTTGATCCACGTTTCTTCTATGTGCTCGGTGGGCCCTCGGCTCCCGTTGTAATGGATTTTGAGTTTCATCCGATCATGCGTTTTCAAGAACTTCCTATTATTTTTCAGGATGTCAGGTCGTTAACACTACAACCAAAAAATGCCATCAAGAATGTTAAAATTAGTGCGCTAACAAAAATCTCAGATCAGATTTCTGTGGAAGGTAGTTGGGGAGAAACAAAACAGAAAAATTGGCAGTTAGCAAAATACAATGTGGGAGAAGATACTTCTCCTCCACTCTTGATGGCCGTCGCAGTTGAAGAAGAGGATGGAGTACGTATTGTTGTTATTGGTGATTCTGATTTCACATCCAATTTGTTTTTAAGTAGTACTGGCGGAGGGGATTTTTTCCTGAATAGCGTAAATTGGCTTACGCTAGAAGAAGATCTGATTTCAATTAGTCCGATTGATCCACGTTCTCATTCGCTCCGGAAAATGACAGCAAACGAAGTTATATTCGTTCAGTTGATGTCAATTTTTCTTATCCCAACCTTCGTTTTTCTGACTGGTGTAATTGTATGGTGGCGGCGACGATAAAAGGGCTATAGTTTCAGGATATAACTCGAACTTCTCTGCTGTTTCAGCCATTCTTCTAAATCAATGTTGATTTGATTTCTCAACCGATTTTGGATTTCCTGAAGAACTTCTTCAAAACTTCTTTTACGTGACAGTTTTTGATCATAAAATTCATTGGGGTGATGGCTATAATATTCTGCTGCTTGCTGTTTAAGATTGTCGGTTCTTCCGAAGCGTCGATCCCGAAACTCATTCAGAATCAATTTAGTTCGTAACCATTCCCTTATTTCTTCCACCTCCAAACCGAATTTCTGGTTTATTTCTTTCAATAATATCTCATTATTTAAGGTGGCCTTTAACTCCTCATCAATTTTTCCTTTCCAACGAGCCAATGGTATACCTAATCTATCGGCCTCCTGCATCATCAATTTTCGATCTATTAATTCGTTCAGTACAGTTCGCACATCCAGCAAAATGATTTCTACTAAAGGTCTTTGCACGAAATGGCCAATTTTGACAGTTTGAGTTGGTGAATCAGATATCACGGCCGTAGCTCTCCTTGGATCAACCTGTTTAATCCGTGCATGTGCGATTTTCTGCCGAGTTTCTTGATCTAGCACGTCCACAATGTCTCTTGGTGCAAAACCGTAATTCATTCCACCAGAAAGTACAATAATATTGTTTGGTGCGACGTCTATGATTGGCGTTACCAATTTTCGATCGATTAGAACTAATTCCTTCATTACATCCATTAAAGGTCTTCGCACGAAATGGCCAATTTTGACAGTTTGAGTTGGTGAATCAGATATCACGGCCGTAGCTCTCCTTGGATCAACCTGTTTAATCCGTGCATGTGCGATTTTCTGTCGAGTCTCCTGGTCTAATACTTCCACAATACTATTGGAAACAAGCCCATAATCTTCACCACCAGACAGTACAATTACACTATTCAGTCTGACTTCTTGGACCTGCAAATCAGATTTCCAAAGCAGGTGATTAAGCAATGGTTCATTTTCAAGCGCGCTCTGCGTGATCGCTTCATCATTGACTACGGCAACAACATAGTCGATGGTGTTTTCTTTTTGGGCTATGGTATTTATATTGATCAAAAAAAGTAAAAATATAAATGGTTTATGTCTTGAGGCTCTGCCATTTCTTGCTTTCATTTGTATTTGAGCTTCACATAAATTCTGTGTTTCAGGTTTAGTGTTTTGCTATTATTAGAGTTATGATTTAATTAGGTATAGTGAATTTGTCTATTGAGCTTTTGCCAACCCCAAAACTGAATCTGGAAATATGAATCTCGTGGGAACGTGTCATCTGTTACAATTCGTGTGTCATTTATTTGAAACGCGTTTCGCGTTCGAACGAGTCTTTGAACTGCCACTTAGACTTGGTATGGGCATAATCGTTTAATGATTGGATAGAACTTGTAGTAATTTTGATCTTCGGTAGACGTTCGTTAATCTCAGCGTAGGTATCGAATGTCAGTATCATCTAGTTTGTGCGAGCAGATGAAGGTTTTTGATTTAATCGGACTGATAATACCCAATCATAATCGACCTGAAGAAGCGAACTGATCTCATCGCCAACATTTTATGTGTTGCGTTGTCAACATCCGCAAAATATAGCTATGCAGGGTGCCACATGAATGTCGAAATTGGGCGAATCATAATTTTTCAATTTAGCTGGAATAAAGCCATCCGGAGATATTAGGATCCATATTGATATCAAAGCTTATATAGCTTCATGCCTGTTTTCCTCCTTCGATTGCTTCAGACCAGGAGGATTGCTGATCTGTTGGATTCGGATGGCCTTCTAGTTTCTTTTGCAAGATTGGATAAGCCTCAACAGTTGGCACCTGAGCGTCAGAAGGAATTGTTTTAACCAGAGCCTTTGCCCGTTTAATGGCATCGGCTAATTTATCAGTTTTTTGCTTTGTTTGAATTTGATCTCGTTCCTTAAACTCTGGCAAGACTTTAGACGTAAAAAGCTCAAGGGATTCACAGATATGTCGATGCAGGTTTTTCCCCGCTTGCTGTATGAAAATTATCTGATCCACGCCTGCCTCTTCAAATTTGGCGAGATGGTCACGAATCTGAAGAGGTGTACCGATTCCTCCGCGTCTTTCCAGAGGCGGCTGATTTGTTTTTTCGTATGCTTGCCATATATCTGTTTTACTTGGTGTATGAGAACCGTTAAAGTAAAAATGGTTAAGCGCATACATGAAAAACCGGAGTCCCTTCAAACTGCGTTCAGCGGCAACCTGCTCTTTTTCATGACATGAGAAGCCAGTAACCATAGCAATATTCGGATTTACTGCTTGTCCAATTGGAGTACACTCTTTTTGAAAAATTTCATAGTATTCATCGACCCAACTTCTAGCTTCTTCAGGATCTATAAAGGCAAAGGTGAGCGCGCCAATTCCAAGTTTAGCTGCGACCCGAATTGTCTCTCGGTTGGAACAGGCAACCCAGATAGGAGGGTGGGGCTTTTGTACGGGTTTAGGCACAATGTTTCGTGATGGCATCGAGAAATACTTTCCCTCGCAGCCAGAATAGGGCGACTGGACCATCATCTTTGCGGTTTCTCGCACGGATTCCAGCCACATCTCACGTTTTTGGGTGGGATCTATGTTGAAAGCTTCAATCTCAACACGTGAGGCAGACTCGCCTGTTCCCCACTCTACACGACCGTTGGATACTAGATCTAAGGTGGCGATCCGTTCAGCGATGCGGGCTGGATGGTTATATGCAGGTGGATGAAGGACGATACCGTGTCCTAACCGAATCTGTTTAGTTCGTTGGCTGCAAGCTGCCAAGAAAACTTCGGGCGCGGAAGAATGTGAATACTCTTCTAGAAAATGGTGTTCAACTTCCCAGATATAATCAAACCCAAGTTGATCGGCTAGTTCAACTTGGGCAAGGGCGTCTTGAAATAGCTGCAGTTCATCTCCGTCATCCCAAGGACGTGGAATCTGATGTTCATAAAACAACCCAAATTTCATTC
>DTUY01000050.1 GCA_012963885.1 Candidatus Poribacteria bacterium
GAAAACGTACTCGATATTTGAATCAATTCCTCCACCTTTATAACATCCTTTAGATCCTCTACCACAATTTTTTCCATTACCAGATGTAATCTTGTGCCAGACTTGAAAAAGGCATCATAAATACTCTGGCGTAGGTTTTTATCTTCAGGTAACATAAATAAACTACACATGATGATACCTTCTAGAGTGGGCAACTCCTGAAGCAGACTCATAAGCCGTACATAGCAATTTGGGAAATCAAACTCATCAACACCAAGCTTAAAGAACAATTTATAACGGGTTGTATAATCACGCATTATCAAGTTCTGAACTGAGACAGGAATTCGAAAACCGGAAAACACACGATGGGTGGAATAACCCCTAAACCCGTGCTGTTCAGATCCATTTTTGTTTTTATTCATCAAAGCCTTTCGGAGTTTGATAGTTCATTCCAACACGACTGACGATTCTAGTAGTGATAGGCAGATAGAATCCGCCTAAGCTTTTTTCGCAGCTTGTGTAGGGAGTAAATAGCCCAGTAAACCGACAGTTGAGTGACCAACGTGTTCTCTTTTCTTGGTTGACTACATTTCCATGTAATAAATTAGGTGAAAAAATTAGCACTTTGCCGTATGGTACTGTCAACCAAACGACTTGATCCTTAACTTCCTCAAATAAGAGATCCATATTGCCATCTTCTACAATTTGTCTGATTTGTGGAAAGATTCTGCGGTTGTTTTCTGGTGGTAGAAGAAACATAGATTTGGTATCGTAAGCGTCTACCAACGGAACCCATTGGACAATCTGAAATGGAGTTTCGCCACTGAAAGCATCACTATGGATTCCTATTAGTGAACTGTTATCATTAGGCATTTGAATTGACAGGTTAACTTGATTCTGCATAGCCAATTCGTTGCCTACCAACTTTTCAGTAAGATTTCTTCCCAATCTAAAATAAGTTGGTCGAAACCAAGTTTGTTCATTTACTTTGTTATATATTGCTAAACGGAAACCATTAAGTTCCGAAATGTCTACCATCTCGTGGATTAGATTGAGAAAGTCCGTTTCATCATCCGGCAGATCTACTTCTAATAATTCACAAGCTACTTCCAGAATCATATGCCGCATTGCATATAATACATCAGGGCAATCAACATCTTTAATAACATAACCTTTTTCTAAAAACTCTTCATTCAAAGCATCTTCTTCGGGAGTTATGAAAGATTCAATGAACGCCATGCTATACCCTCTCTAAAGCGTGCCTACAAATTCCATAGACTGCATGATGATGTCATCTATATCTATGTATCGATAGGTCCCCATCCGACCAACTGAGTATACATCAGCCGGAAGAGCATCAATATACTGCTTTGCTTTATCAACTTCGCTCTGAATCATTGTAGGATATAGTTTGTTTTTAAGGGACGGCACTTCAACACTCAAAAGCGTGTGCGGTGATTCATGAAGAGTAAATTTTTTGTATTCTACTACGCGTGTCTGGGTGTCATTTTCATTTGGGTAATAAATAAAATAAACATCTTTAGGAAAAACATGCTCAATCGGTAAAACAAACTTCAGAAAATCTCTACCTACATACTTAAGTTCACCATATTGACAGTCCATTAATATATCAGGTGATATCGTGCTAATAATAATATCACCTTTAATTTTCTGGTCATTAATGTGCAAGGTCGTACGTTCCAGATCAAATCCTGTAACATTTGTATTTAGCAAAACCTCACATTCATCTAAAGCAATATCAAAAAATCGGTTATATCCATCATGGGGTATCGGATAGCAATTGTACCAGTCTTTAAATTCGTATCTCTCCCCAGTTTCGAGTGGCTTCCTTTTGACTGTGGCTTCAAAACCAAAATCCATTTCCGTATTGGAATCGAGCAACCATGCTCTCTTGTTGTAATGCTTAATAAACTTGCTATACAGTGTTTCACCTACACGCTGAGTCCAAAATGTCTCGAAGTTAATTGCATGTGATTCTTCTGGCAACACATCTAACTCTTTTTGGATCTGCTCCGCTTCCGCCATTTTCCCAATGTCATCCCGGTGCGGAGGGTAGGTAAAAAACGTTTGATCGCTTTCTATATATGTGTAATTAATCTTCTTTAAGTCTCTTAGTGGAACATACTTATTCAAAAAACTGTAGGCTTCTGGGTAAGGTGAGAGAAAATGCCTTGGCCCATATGTGAACGGGTGTTCACCATAAAGGAAGGTTCTAACCCCACCACCAACAAAATCTGCTTTTTCAATTACAGTAACTGACCACCCTTTTTCCTTTAAGAGCATTGCTGGCACGCACCCACTAAATCCAGATCCAATAATTAGTGCTTTTTTCAATTTTTCACTCGATCTCTCTTTGTTTTAAGTTATGACATTTGAACTTCTACTGCAGTCGCATATTGTGATGAGATTCCTTCTAGATCAGGCGGTTCATCCCATACATTACAATTTTCGCACAAACTAATATGGCTCTTCTGATCATTTAGGTGCAAGAGTCTTCTTTGATGCGCAATTTTCGATTGCCATAGTTCCTTGATGGAATTTGTCATAATACTTCCTGTTGGATATTTATTATTATAATCAACATTGCACAATGGAACATCACCATTAGCAAATATAACCAGTAGAGACCAGAGGGCAACGCAGGGCAAATTGGGTTCAAAACTCTTATCAACTGGTGTGTAATTATTCAATTGTCCACCCCAATTAAAAAGATTGTGATAGTAAACGCGATCAAGCTCGGACAATCTATCAGACCAGAAGTCCTCATAGGTTTGCCATTCATTCATGTTGTCGTCCTGAAGAATCATACGCACCCAAATTCGGGTTTCCGGCCTAATTTTATTGCGCTTTTCGATGAAATTCAGGGCATTATCAAGAACTTCCTCAAAAGTGAGTCTCACACGAATTTTTTCAAAGACTTCTTTCTGCAGACTATCAATCGACATAATAATCATATCGAGTCCAGCATGAAGTAAATCCTCGGATTTCTTGTTATCCAGTAAAGACACATTTGTGCTAATAGATATTTTTTTTACACCTCCATCCTTAAGTACCGCTACTCGATCAGCTAATTTTTTGTCAAGAAGTGGTTCTCCGTCTCTATACAGACTGACACGCCGCAGTTCATCAGCGTTATCAATTACCTCAGCAGCAATTTTTTCAAATAATTCATCTTTCATAGTCGGAGTGTCACGCTGCCAGTCATTGATTGTACACATTGGACATCTAGCATTGCAGGCATTAACAGTCTCAATTTCTAGATAACGTGGAAACTGAATCAAATCTTGGTATTTCTCTGACGGACTAATACGTCGGACTAGATATTCCTGGGCTTTACTTATTTCCAAATTTACTATCCCTTAAAGCTCAAAAAAGCTCAAAAAAACAAATGTCTTTTTTTGAGCTGAGTTATTTTTTTTAAATTCTCATTGGTTTTCTAATGATTGTCTTAAACTGGACACATACTGGAACACTTCTTTAGAATTATTACCGTCTGGTGTCCATGATGCGTATATACTGTCCTCCTTACCAGTAAATGGACCTAATTTAGCTTCATGATAAATGACAAAGTTGGATAATGGCAGGACAGCATGGTACGTATTTGCTTCAACTCGATATATAAGACTCCCCCCCAGTTTAAGCAAACATCGATCTATAATTACACCAGCATCATCAAAAGTGAAAATCCCCATCTGCCCTTCAATTATGTGGAATGATTCTCCCTTCTTCAAGTGTTTGTGAGGACGGTAATATTTGTCTTTATGTTCCAAGACAATCATGTCATGGAATTTTGCCGCCGGATTTTCATGTAAACACACCCGGATGTTCTTTACACCGTTTAGTTTCTTGGAAATTTCTTTTAATTGCGAAACAAGTTCAGTATTTACGCAAACAGGCCGGTTCTGACAAAAATATGCGATAGATCTAGGGCCATCATCAATTTCTATTGAACCAGAATCACTGAGATCAATGGATGACAATTCGTTCATTATTTTCTTTCATTTTGTGTTTCTATTGGTTTGTCTATTAATCTATCAAAACCATTTTCAAAGATATCACTAACAATATCTTTGCAAGTGGACTCAATATCACTAACTTGAAAATCTATAGTTTGTATAAGCTTATCCGGCACCATAGATACATTTAATGGTCTCTTTTCCAGAAGGTCGAAATCCAAGATACTACACCGCACAATTTCCACATCGATGTCAACGTATTTATTAACATGTTTAAGGAGAATTTCAAGAAGTTCTACTCTACTATAAGCGTGAGTACTCGCCAGGTGAAAAATCCCATCACAGTTGGCTTCAGTTAGCTGAATAACAACCCGAACCACATCTCTCACGTAAATTGGTGAAAAAGACTGATCATATGCACATCTAATCGTTCGATTGTTTGCTATATCGTCTATCCACTTTGTAAAGAGTGTGTCATCTCCCAACCGATCTCCAAAAACCTTTGCTAGTCGAATGATCACATGGTTTTCACAATAGTCCTGCAGATGCTTCTCAATTTCAACTTTCTGGCGTCCATACGTTAAGATGGGATTAACTGGATCGGTTTCGACATAGTTCCCTTTAGTTCCGTCAAACACAAATTCGCTTGAGGCAAAGATTGGCTTAATATGCCACTCACTTAAGCGTTTTATAATTAGCTTGATACTATCGACATTTAAAGCATACGACTTCTGGACATCCGCTGCGCAAGTTTCTGGGTTAGTATCCCCCAGTAAGATAACAGCATGTGAAATCCCCTCTGGGTTGCTTACTACATCTGCTAAATCCATAGTTAATGAGTTAAAGAATATACCGTTTTTCACGTTAGTGCTGTTATATGTGCATATAGTCCTTGCGTAGCCAAGTTCAGCAGACAGGGATCTTCCAACATAGCTTGATCCTCCCAAAATTAAGATCTTTTCTTCATTTTGCATGTTGCCTTATGCCTCTACATTTATGTTTAAGAATTCCACTGTATTTATGCATCACGAGCAATATAAATGTCTGCAAAACATAATCAAAAAACCAGCGATATGTGCTGAAAGGAACCTTCTCACAATAATATTAGTAAAACACTGCATTTAATTGATGCCATTCTAGTTTCTACTCAAAATATATAAATGAGTAATCCCCTTTATACTGGCAGTTATCGAACCACCATTTCCATTCCTCCGGTGTATAAAAGCTTTCACAGGTTAATTGCCAATATAGCAAATTCGATTTTTCAATCTCATTTCGATAGGATTCAGTAACAATATATTTATCTTTTGTCCCCACTCTCTCTATTTCCCTGATAGCACAATTCAAATCATAACAGTGCAGATTATGTAGTGTATTAAGGGAAATAACAAAATCGAAACTATTATCTTTAAACGGAAGGCAACTTGCGTTACCAACGTGTAAGGATGCTTTAACTTCGGGTTTAGCATTTTCAATTGCATACTCAGAAATATCCACTCCACATACATTAATTCCAGGTAAGATTTGCGTGAATTCGTAGAGCAAGAATCCTTTGCCACAACCAACATCAAGGATGGAGTTGTTCGGTTTAAGACTATAATGTTGTATTATAGCTTCGGCAACTGTATGCCAACGCCCATCATAATGATACCCTCCGTAACCATACTTTCGATTGCCATCCCAGTAGTCCCTCCCAAATTGTTTTGCGACTTGAGAGGCTTCTGCTTTGGGAAATTCATTAACGCGGGCTAAGTAATCTCGTTTGGTCTTTCTATGCAGTGGTGTCAGGAAATCAATGTATGCCATATTTGGAAATTTATACGAAACGGATCCTTTGTAAATTTTTTTTGGCTTTTTGTAATTGGTTGGCCTTATGTTTTTCGTGATCGACAATTGTATCGGCAAATTTACGACGTTTTCCATCTATAGGTAAAAAATCGTTAAGCATAATGCAACTCCATTTTATCTGATGGATCGGTAGTAACAGCTTGCATGTATAACTAAAACATGGATAAACTCCTGATATTGCTCTAACGAATAAATCAAAAAAATTAAAGTCGACAGGAACAGCTGGATGGCAAAAAAAATCACAAACCATTTTGGCTGGATCATCCCAACCAGCATACTCAAAATCAATAAAGTATAGTTGATCGTTCCGAGCTAGGATCGCATTGTGAAAACCAAAATCTGACGGGGAAATCCGCTGATGCTCGGCAGCAATCCTATTTGATGACAGAGATATTGATTCTGATAATTGATCAAGGATTTGATCTTTAACTCTTTCCCATATTGGCACAAGTGCTTGCGTAATAAAATCTTGGACTTCCTGATTTTCAATTTCCTTTAGGTTTTTGATGCGTTCTGAAACAATAGACACGTGATCTTGTATGGAAAAGCAAGCTTCTGAAGCATCTGGCAGTTTTTTTGCTGAATCTGTATTTCTGTATTTGTTCAATTCCTTGAAAAAATTGATTGCTTGCTGAACATGAACTTCTTTAATTTCCAAATTTGTAAGTTGTTTCCCCTCGATAAATTGATATAACGCCATCTGATGTTTTCGATCTAAAGCTATTGGTTTAGGCACGCATTGAATCCCATTTTCACAAGCAAAATTGATGAAACTGAATTCAGTTTCCAAGCGATCACGAGGATCTAACGGATGACAGAAATACGACTTTAGTAAATAGAAATCTCCATTTACTTTAACCTTAAACACCCTATTATTCCCGCCGCCTTTAAGAGGTGAGATATCAGGACACGTGCAATTCACAACCGTGTTTCTTAGGAGATTCATTGTAATGCATTCTAGATATGCTTGATCCAATTAATCAACTCCTGCCAAGAATTGGCTCGGTGCAAACGCCCATGATCAGCAAAATTACTGTAAGGATCAAAAAGGATCTTTTCAACAGTATCAGGAAATTGTGGGTCTGAAAAAAATTCAGGTAAATCATCGATAAAATGTGTGCAACCTATCTCGATGAGGCACCTAATTTTTGATGACCTGGTTGAATTAAAATATACATGGACTAAAGATAAACCAGTCCTGGAAATATCAAGAAAACCTTGGGAACGTAACCACTGTAATGCAGCCTCGTGTAAGTCGAATTTTGGACCTTTTTGAGCATAGCGGGTTTTGTGACTAACGACACTAGTGGAAATATCTTTCTGTTTGCAGATTTCCAAAAAACCAATCACACCCGAAAAGGGAATCGCGTAATTTATACCGGGGCCATACACTTGTCCCTGCAGTTTGGTCCACACATCATTACCATCACCTTTGTACTGCCTGATGTAGTCCCTAATTCCAAGTTTTTGAGCAGAAAAATCAGGAGGAATAAGTTTTTGATCTAAAGCTATTTTATGAAAAACATGATCATATTTAACTATCGTATTGTCGAAATCTATGCCAATTAACATTGATAGCTAAAGATCCATATTAATCAGGGGACGACCACCTTTTCCCGCTTCAAGGTCATTAAGGGCTATATTGATTTGATGCAGACTATAAATTTGGGTAATTAAAGAAGTTAAATTAATCTTTGACTCTTTGATTAGTTTAGCAAAGCGATGATAATCCCGATCCGGTTGACTACCACCACCCCAGGTGCCAAGGAGTCGTTTTCCCATATTAAGCTGCTTAGGATCAATTTGAACATGTTCACCATATTTGGCATTTCCAATAATAACAGCAGCCCCCCCTTGTGCCCGTACACTGCGAAGGGCATTATTCATAGCTTCAGGTTGACCACTGGCTTCAATGGCAAAATCCAAACTGCCGTTACAAAGTGTCTGTATAACTTCAACGGGGTCGGCCTCTGAAGCATTAATTAAATGTGTCGCTCCCATTTTTTGGGCGATCTTGAGCTTGTTTTCTCGTATATCTACAGCGATGACAGGAGTACACCCGGCAATTGAAGCACCAGCAATCGCACAAAGCCCAACTCCCCCAGTACCAAATACGGCGATGCTCTGCCCAGGTTTGGGACGTGCAATGTTAAACACGGAACCAAGTCCTGTGGGTAAAGCACAACCTATAAACGCCGCATCTTGGAAGGAAATTTGGTCTGGCATCAAAGTTAATCGGTTTTCGCTAATAACGGAATATTTCTGAAAGGTAGTAATCCCACCAGCATTAATTTTTCGGTTTCCCCATTTATAAGGTTGAGTTCCGGCGATATCTGAGCCACTACCTTTAATCCAAGATAAGATGACCTTATCATCAGGTTTCACTTTGGTAACATGAGGTCCGATTTCCAAAACAGTCCCACTACCTTCATGTCCAAGACAATGCGGTAAATAAGGATCGTGACCACGAAATCCTCGACACTCCAATAGCTGATTTCGACAAACACCACTGAACGCTATCTCGACCAAAACTTGCCCTGGTAACAGAGGCTGAATTTCAAGGTTCGCTAATTCAAGCGGTGTGCCGGTTTCTACTAGAACTGCTGCAAGAGTTTCCATCTATTAAGATTTCCTAAGATTTTTTCCTTTATCGCTTTTGAAGTAAGTCCAGTACGCTGCCGGGCATAATCCTGTTCTCCCGTTTCATGCAGGAAGGCGTCTGGAGTTCCAATACGAAGCAACTTTGCCTTCTGTGAAGGGAAATCCGAGAGCCACTCAGCCACGCTCCCACCCAGCCCACCTATCTTGCTATGCTCCTCAATCGTCACCACTAAGGAACAGGTTGCAAACACATTCGATAGCAGTTCTTGATCTAGCGGCTTAATCGTATGGAAACTGACAACTTTAACAGAAATGTTGGTGTCCGCCAGTTGATTCGCAGCCTCTAATGCAACAGGGAGAATATTACCTGTACTTAATAAGCAAACTTCGGATCCTTCACGTAAAACTATCCCTTTTCCAATTTCAAATTTGGGAGTTTCTTTGTGAATGACTGGCTCACCCTTTTTCCCAATTCTAATATACGTAGGGTGCCCAGTGTCTACGGCAGCCCGCAGAGCTAAGCGTGTTTCGACTGCATCACCTGCACATATAACGTTCATATTAGGTAGCGCGCGTAAAAAAGCAATATCCTCGCATGAATGATGTGTCGCGCCTAACGAAGCATAAGAAAACCCTCCACCCACACCAACGATAACAACGGGCACATTTTGATAGCATATATCAACTCGTATCTGTTCCAGACAACGCGTAGTAATAAACGGTGTAATCGTGTAGGCAACTGGGCGAAGACCACACATTGCCATTCCAGCTGCCATGCTAATCATATTAGCTTCTGCAACACCGCAATTCAGGAAACGGTTTGCGTGCAGTTCTTTGTAAGGATTGAAAAGCCGATTCCCAATATCACCTGAAAGCAGAACTATTCTAAGATCTTCTATAGCGAGTTTGGTAATTTCTTCAGCAAACGCGTTTCTCATATTAGATGGAGTTCTCGTTTTGCTAATTCTACTTCTGTGACTGTAGGAATTCGGTAATGCCAATTATTGTCGTCTTCCATAAAAGAGACACCTTTCCCTTTCACAGTATGTGCAACAATTGCGATAGGCTTACCAGAACTGTCCGGAACATTCGTTAGTAGATTCACAAGCGTCTTCAGATCATGTCCATCAGTTTCATAAGTACTCCAACCAAAAGCTTCCCATTTTGCTTTCAGTGGATCGATTGCCATTACCTCTCTGCTACGCCCTGTTGCCTGCCATTTATTGAAATCAACGATAACAACTAATTTATTTAAACCCTGAGCTGATGCCAGCATAGCAGCTTCCCAAATTGTTCCCTCATTACATTCTCCATCACTAATGACCACAAAGACATGATAAGACTGATATTGAATTCGTCCTGCAATAGCCATACCTAATCCAATGGATAAACCATGTCCCAGTGAACCTGTTGTGGCCTCAACACCGGGAACTGATCTCCAACTTGGGTGCTCTGCCATCAAGCTTCCTGGTTTTGCGTAGTCCTGAAGTTGCTCAATTGGGAAAAAGCCTCGATAAGCAAGAGCGGTGTAGAGAGCAGGGGCAGCATGCCCCTTACTTAGTATAAAACGATCCCGATTCAAATCAAGTGGATCTGCCGGATCAATGTTTAACGCCATCCAGTAAGCTGCAACTAATATGTCAACGCAGGATAATGAGGACCCAAGGTGTGGAGTGTTAGTCATATGTGAGATCTGAACCAATTCACCACGAATCCGGCGTGTAATTTCTTCCAAATGTGTGATTTTATCGTCGGAACTTTGAATCATCATTTCATACTGATGGCATTCATCTGCCTAACGTTATAATATTTTATGTTATCCATCGAATTGGGGATTTTACCTTGATGGAAAGCAGAAACCAAATCTTGTACCGCATCCTCTATCGTATGTTGGGGGACAAAACCCAGATCCCG
Source organism: Candidatus Poribacteria bacterium (assembly GCA_012963885.1). Lineage (GTDB taxonomy): Bacteria > Poribacteria > WGA-4E > WGA-4E > UBA9662 > UBA9662. The sequence goes on from DTUY01000050.1 coordinate 10,320, forward strand.
TTTAATCTTATCTGAGGAGATATGATACGATCTGTGATCATCCGTTGGTGTGGTAACAATTTCCACACTTTCATTATCGACAGTTTGACGTATAATTTCAGCGATTTCTCGGACGCGATGGTTTTCATAACCAGCATTCCACACTTTTGCCGCTACCAGATTTTTGGGACGAGAAAGTAAATCAACGTATAGATCGGTTATATCCTCAATATGGATATTCGGTCTTTTCTGTTCTCCTCCGAAAACGGTAATCTTACCAAAGTTAACCGCGTGGTTAGTTAAAATATTGACGGTCAAATCCAAGCGCAACCGTGGTGAGTAGCCACAGACAGTCGCTGGACGAACAATCACAGTAGTAAATTCAGAGGTTTGATACTGGTTCAGAATCTCTTCACACAGTGCTTTGTATTTTGAATAGTCAGTCAGTGGCTCCAAGGAGAGTTTTTCCGTCACGTTTTCTTCCTCTTTGATCCCATAGACACTAGAAGACGACGCATATATGAAGCGATTGACACCATTACCGCTTGATATTTCAACTAATGGTCTGAAAGCATCATAATTTATGGATTTACCAAGATCTGGATCCAGTTCAAAGCTTGGGTCATTTGAGATACAGGCTAAGTGTATAACACTATCACATCCCAGCGTAATTTCTTCCAATAGATCTTTATCTCGTATATCACCCTTAATTTCTTCCAGACGTGGATGATTCTTAACACTATCAAAAACGTACTCTCCATAAATATACAAATCTAGTACTTTGACATCATAATCTGCTCGAAGCAATTTCGGCACTAACACACTGCCAACATAGCCTGCACCACCTGTAATCAGAACCTGCTGTGACATATATACCTCACACTTGTGCTTAAGATACATTCTCGATTCAGCTTGTAAGAAACCTAAGTAGTATCTTCAGGACACGTTCAGGTTGCCTACTGATAGGTACTGAACCGATTAGATTCTATTGACATTTGGGAAAATGTGCATAATAACTGGACGTCAAGAACATAATTATCAGAAAATCAACGGCCGAAAATCCTACAGTTTCTCACTGGTTGTCGCCCACTTTACCCCGAAAACCCTGATGCCTACCAGCGTTTAATTAAAGCCATCTTGTCGGTAACTGGTAGCGGTGCTCATGGCGACTTCTCCCCAAGCCTAAAAAATTGCTAACAACGCCTATAGTGCCGATGATAGATAATCCATCAAGACAATTGAAGCCGATGGAGCGAAGATGGCGAGTCCTTCTCCCTCATACATACAAACAAAGGTGCTTAATTGAACGCTTGATCAATAAGATAAACCCTATCAATGGATACTCAATCGATTCCAGAAGCTAGCTCAGTGTTATCTCGGCTTTCTGATTCTCATCAGCTTTCTTACCTGGCTACGTTGAAAGG
>DTUY01000051.1 GCA_012963885.1 Candidatus Poribacteria bacterium
AGTAAAAGCTGTTATTCCTGTCGATATTCTCACCGTTTCTGAATCATCCCCAACAGAGTTTTGTGATGCTTCTTACCTGAATTTACATTAAGTTTCCTTAGTGGCTTGATTCTCTATGCCAAGTTTTACGCTTGCCAATATTTGAGATGTAGCCTTGCCTGTGTACCTTAGTTTTCAGTTACTTTAGTTATCTGGATAAATATAGTGTCTAGTGGCGGTAATAATTTCCGACTTGGGATCGGAAATTATCCTTAATTGCTAAATCAGGACTAAAATTCGATGTTTTCTAGGTAGGGTCGTTGGCTAAATATTGCCTTTTCAAAAAAGATTTTGGGAAATCAATGCCCCGAAAATCCAATCATAATTCATGGCAAGAGCTATCACTAGAAATTAGCCATAGTGAACATCATTACCCTTGGTACGGTTTTTGCCTTAGTTAGGGGGAATTCTTGAACTGACGAAAAATTGACAATTGAAGGCAAAATTTAAGGAGAGCTAACTGAAGATGAAAAAGAGAACTAAACGTCCCAAGAGCATCTTGGTTGAATTTCAGCCCAAAATCGAAGTCGTTATTGACGGCTATGACGTGGAAGATACTTACGATATTCAGAATGTTGCACGGATTATTGATGACTGCAAGATGAGATTGGTTGATGCAGTCTTTCCTACTGGAAGGTTGAATATAAGAAGTTTCGGTGAGAACTTTAAGCTGGGAAAGGATGCTTCTGGGAACCCTGAAAAAACTTATAGTAGATCGAAGGGGTGGATAAATTTGGCAGAATCAGATGCCAAATTTGCCAAAGTGTGAATATCGGGAATCAGAAAGAACAAAGCAGGATTGTTGGTAACCTGAGCCATAGCCATGTTGAGAAACTCCAGCCTGTGATGTGCTTGATTACCAGTTAGGAGTATCGGGGGTGTCGGAATGCATTTGAATGCAGGTTTTGAGCACCTCGACGGCGTGTTGCCTGTTGAGTTTGTAGTCGTTGATGAGAGCGCTTAGAACACTGTTTGAAATTGTGCAGCCTATAAGAAGGGTGGAACAAATGTTTTGTTCAAATTGATTTTGGACTATGTTGCGCGGGCACATAATCTAGGCTTTTCAGGTCACCTACATTTTTCGGGACAAGTCCTGTTGAATCATCGGCAAAAGCCTCTCTGTCAACTCTATTATTTGATCGTGATATTTGGGATCGTTTCGACCTGTTTTCAATAAATTTTGACAAGGCCGTTCTCAGAGCACCGCTTGCCCACTCTTTCGGGGCTCTGATCAATAAAATCGGGTTTCTTTGCCTCGAGAAAATTCCTTTCTCCCCGCTGAGTACGTCAAGCGGATCCGCCTTATTTTAAATCAACTAACTTTTCAAGTAGTGACACATTCGGTAATTGTTTGTTGATTAATGGTGAATATTGCCTCTAATTTCTGGTTACCAACAAACATTTTTCTGTGAGTGTCAAAGAACTCGAACTCTCCATCCAAAAGATCCAAGACAGTTATATCTGCGGGGGATCCAATCTTGAGACGTCCAATCTCATCATCACGCTGAATTGCTTTGGCTGGTTGGATGGTCGCCTTTTCAATAACTTCCTCTAACGATAGACCAAGATGTAGAAATTTTGATAAAGTAGTTGGCAGATTATAAACAGGTCCGTTGATATTACCAGTGTGCAAATCAGTACTAATTACATCTGAAATAAATCCCTGTTCCATTGCCTGTTTTGCAACATCGTAGCTGAAACTTCCCCCTCCGTGTCCAACGTCGAAGATGACACCATCCTGACGAGCTGCCCAGGCGTCGGGGATAACTCTTCCTTTTTCATCAAGAATAGAGTCTCCTCTTCCTTGAAAACAGTGGGTGATCACATCTCTTGGTCGCATAAGCTTTAAGATTTCAGGAAGCGAAACGCCAGCACCGATATGGCACATAACAGGAACACCGGCTCGCTCGGCCGCCTCTATAGCCAGCTTTAACGGTTCGACCCCATTATCACCAACTTGAGCTCCACCCTGACGAACTTTAACACCAACAATCAGATCGCGATTCTTGATAATTGTGTCTGCGACCTTTCCGGGATCTGCGTATCGAAGATCAAGCATCTCCCCCACCGGGCCATAGACTAACCCAATTCCAGATATATGCAGATAACATAATATACGTGTTTGGGTTGGTTGTACAATGTAGTTGCGAAAGCCGGAAAAAGTTGCCCAACCAGAACTGCCCGCATCGACGATGGTAGTTACTCCCGTCGTTTGACAAGCTGGATCGGCTGCAACACCCCAAGTCGTGACGCCTACATAAACATGAGCATGGATATCAACTAATCCTGGCACCACATATTTTCCTGAAACAGAAATGGTTCGTTCGGCTTTTTGTGGATCAATGTTTTTCGACACTGCAGCGACCTGGCCATTGGCAATCGCAACATCGACCTGATCGTTTAAACCCTCTGATGGAGCAATAACAGTTCCGTCTTTAAGTAATATGTCGTATTCCATACTGGTAATTTTGGTCCCCATCTAGCGTGATGCTCATTCCAAATTCATTACTAACAATAAATCATCGAAAATCTTGATGCTGTGTTAGCTTCATAGCATTTGCCTAGACTTTCTAAATATGTGTAAGCTAAAGAATAATAGACATACTTTGGTAGTTTAGCACATTCTCAAGGAGATTATAAGTCTCAGAAAGTGTTCTCCAAGGCGAATGAATCTAGCTTGTTGGGCAAAATCCGTTTTTTCTTGTAGAGTTAATTGTGTTCAATCTAATCTTGTGCTTAGATCAAGTCTGATTTTGGACAAGGCCTATATGTAGGTTTCTTTTCGGTATACTTACATGCTACTATTCTTACATGTTTTTTGGCCTCCAAAGTAATTGAGTTTATCGATTATGATGAAATAATACCCAGTTTCTACCGTCTAATCTTTCAACCAACTAAGGATTTAAAGAGGATGAACACAGATGAGCAGTCCGACGGCACTCTATATCCACATCCCTTTCTGTGCTAGCAAGTGTTTCTATTGCGACTTTAACACCTATTCTTTCCACAAGGAACAGGCAGATGCATACCTCAACACACTTTGGGTTGAAATGAGCATGTATGCACCGATGGGCGCGTCACTGCAAACCATCTTCATAGGTGGCGGGACACCATCAATTCTGTCGCCAGATTCATTGAGAAAGATGTTCACTAATTTGCAGGAGAATTTTCAGATTGAGGCTGGCGCAGAAGTCACAGTTGAGTGTAATCCGGGTACAATTGATGCAGAAAAATTAGCAATAATGCGTGACAGTGATGTGAATCGACTGAGTTTCGGGGTCCAAGCTATGGATGATGATATTCTGCAGCAGATCGGTCGCATACACTCTGTAAACGATGTGTTGAATAGTTATCAAATGGCCCGAAAACACAATTTTAATAACATCAATCTGGATCTCATTTTTGCGCTTCCAGAACAAACGCTTGATCAATGGCAATATTCGCTTGATAAAGTAATCAATCTGAGTCCCGACCATATTTCTGTTTACAATTTAACGTTAGAAGAGGGAACGAAATTTTATGATTGGTGGAATGCCGGTAAACTGGTACTTCCAGATAACGAAATTGAAGCGGATATGTACCGATTATCTATTGACAGGCTGACACAAGCAGGATACCTTCACTATGAGATATCCAACTTCGCTAAACTTGGCTGTGATGTGAAGCATAATTTGATCTACTGGAATAATGAACCATATATCGGCTTAGGGGCCGGGGCAAGCGGCTATATTGATGGATGCCGTTACACAAATGTTCGTGGTATTCCGGAATACATCGAACAAGTTGATCAAGGCAAAAAGCCAATCATGTATCAGGAAAGGTTGGTTGGGATTCAAGAAATGGCCGAAACGATTATTCTGGGATTGCAGAAGCGCGATGGAATCTGCTTTGACCGTTACCAGAAACTTTTTGGGCAACCAATCACCAAAGAATTTGGGCAGACGATCGATCAGTTAGCTGAACTCGGACTGGTTGAAACATCAAACAATCATCTCAGATTGACAGACCAGGGGCTGATGTTGGCCAACTACGTCTTTACGGAATTTTTGTGAAATGGGTCAGATTAGCATTGTTATTATTGCTGGACTAATATTCCTGATATCCTTTGAATCAGGTGAGAATCAGGCACCTATCGACTATCAACAGATTAGCCTTGCCACACTGACAATGGTGGTTGGCCCCGCTATTATGGCATATCTGCTCGGTTTATGGGCGACCAGAACGATACCGATAGATCCTAGCGTCCGGACACGCAAAATATACTTGATTGAGAAATCAAGTGTCCTTTTCGAAATACTGATTTTGGCCGTCTATGTCTACCAAATCTATTGGTTGAATCTCCCTGAACTTGTATCTAAGTTGCTCGGTAGTCTGTTGGATTACACCACCACGCATCTAGTTTTGTCGATTATGCCAATGATTGTTGCATTAATGTTACTCAAGATCTCGTTTTATGAAGTAATTCAGCGAGTGGCTTTTCGGCACCCAAAACGACGTGACTACATAGAGACACATTTCAAGCTGATGATTCTTCCGCTGGTACCACTATTTGTTTATTTTTTAGCGTTGGATCTTATTGCTCGTCTTCCAGAACAGATTCATCACCATACCTACATCCCGTTTTTGATTATGACGGTTATCGTTCTGCTGGCTTACGTGTATTCTCCGCTGCTATTGGGGCTGGTTTGGTCGGCCGTGCCACTGCCAAATGGAGAGCTGAAGGACAGGATCACCCAGTTAGCAGAGCGCGACAAGGTGAAATATAAAGACGTTCTTGTCTGGCAAACAAAGTCTCTTGCTCTAGCGAATGCGGCTGTTGCTGGGCTTTTACCTTGGACGAGGAATATATTTCTTACTGATAGGCTGTTACAATATTTTTCGGACGATGAAATCGAAACAATTGTTGCTCATGAATTCGGACATGTGCGCTATAAACATATTTTGATCTACCTGATGTTTTCAATTTGCTATTTCTTTGTCTACGCAATCTTTTATACTTACAAGGCGAATCTAGTTGAAATCAATCCGTCAAATTTGCTAGTGTTGTCGTCTCTTGAAACGGTTATTTTCTTCTTCTTCTACTTCGTTCTGGTTTTTCGATATTTATCGAGACGACTGGAATACCAAGCGGATTTTTATGCAGTCACGGCAACACGGAGACCGGCAACATTCCAATCAGCACTAGCGCGATTGGCCCACTACAACCATGTTCCCAAGTCTATTCGACGGCTATTTGAGATTTTCTCAACGCACCCATCAATCGAAAACCGTATTGATTTCATCAACCGTTTGGCATCGGGGGATCAGCGAGCACTGCGCTACCGAGGCTACTTGCTGGAAGTCAAGCTATTATTTATAGCCCTTCCGGTTTTGGCCTATATCTTATTTACTCTGAATAGAGGCTGAAAATTCAGGTTGTGTCTGAAGATTGGTTTGATTTGTGGTAGGATAATAGTGTCTTGTTTTCTTCGATGCTGGCTTCGTGGAAAACATAGTCATTTTCCTCAGTTTTGTAATAGAGTGTTAGATGACCATTATCCACTTTGGTCTGTAAAACGTCGGCTGGTATTCCCAGTAACTTTGCCGCTTCGTTAAGATTATACTCGACTATGGGGCCGCGCATCCGCATCAATTCATCCCTGGACGAGCCAGTATATGCTAATCGCGTTACAGAATTTCAATTCCAGTTCCATTGTTATCAGCGGAGGCTCCGATGGCAATATCAATTTCTCTGTCTGTCCGTGCGTTTAAAAAACCATATTCCAGATCTGCGTCATTACGGATTGCATTCTCAAGATCGGTAAGACAAAGGGCAAGTGCAACTTGTGAATCTGTTAATGGATATTCCCGAAATGGATTTTCCCACACAATCTCTGGTTCTGTCTCCGCCACGTAAGCATCTAGGACATTTACGCCTTCAATTTCAGTCTCCTGCCTTCTAATCACAGTCGGATGAGCTGCGCCATCTCCGTTCAGCACTATTGGTTCAAGTCCAACACACATCCCTTTCTCACCATATATTTCAGTGGTTGCCTTGGAACGGTGCCAGCGAAGCGGTGAGCCGTAAGAGAGAGTCGTAAAATCGTAAACTGCTCGCCTGCCATCACGAAATTCTATCACACCGTGTTGCCAGCATTCCGTGTCGGTTTTATCAACTGCATTGGGGAATTGGATATGCGATTGTACTTGAAAGTCCTGCTGATGTCCCCAAACATGAACTGGAGGTATATCAAAACCAATGTAACTCCTCAAGATGCTGGCAGCATGATATCCTTGTCCGACAAAACGACAGTAGGCTAAGTTAATCTTACCAAAGACATTTTCTTGAATCATTAACTGCTTGATTCGTTCATGTGGACGGCGGTAGTAAGTTTCTGCAATCTCAAGTTTGACATTATGAATCTTGGCTATTCGTGCAATTTGATCTGCTGACGCGAGATCAACTGATATTGGGGTTTCAACCAATAGGTGCAAGTCAAATTCGGCCGCCTCCATTGTAGCCTGATGTATTCCAAGGGCCGGCACAGCAATAATCACGAAATCTGCGGTGACGTTTGAAAACATCTCTTCCAAATTGGAGTAGGATGGAACATCAAATTCCGCGCCAACGGCATCAACACGATCTTGGTCAATGTCATGGATAGCTGCCAGATGAAACCGGTCGGACATGGTTTGAATAGTGGGAATATATCCTTCCGTGACGCGTTTTCCTGCCCCGACAATGACCACTTTCATTTGTTCCATTAGAACTGCTCCAAGACTCGACTTTCACTGCGCCATTTTAGCACACGGCACTAAAGAGTTCAAGGTAAAACAGCTGTTCTGGATGTGTCCCAGTCGTACTGATAGCCGATTTGAAAAGCAAGTTGATTATGATGTTCCACAGGCCTGATTTTATGATCTTTGTTCAAAATAATCAAGTGGGAGAATCGAAGATCGAATTGCCACCCGTTGGCTTGATATGAACTGAGATCGCAACCGATCTGATGCTTTCCTTCAACTGTACCGGATGGAAAAGTAACCTCAGAATACTTTTCTCCACGAAAACGATGGTCCACGTTTGCTTCCCCGTTACGATTGAATTGGCAAAACAAAGCCAATCTTGTATCGGCATTCAACCAGTAGTTTGCCTCCAAGTAAAGTTGGTCGGCATCATTTCCAATTCGATGACCAATAATTGAGCCGAAATGCGTGTACTGGTTTTCCTCCACCAAGTGCGTATATGTCCAACGATTGACACGGACGTATTCAGAGACTAATGACAGGCGTTGAGATTTCAGCAGGTTATTCCATATGATACCAGTCAAAAAAGCCAAATCGTTGGGGTCTCCGTGTCCGATATACGAAAAATCATCCACAAAAAGTTCGCCGTAGATGCGCAACCCCTTAATGGGACGAACAGCCCCCTCGAAGAGAAGCATGACATTATCGTTTCGTGTCAGACCTTCCTTCTGGGTGTCTGCATTGAACTGACTGGCGTAGTATGGCAAAATAGGATTGAGATAATACCATTCTAACCCTCTTGCATCACCGCCATAAAGCACTATTTCTGAAATCCCCAGTTCAATTCGATCGCTCAGACGCCAATCAAGGCGGTGTCCTGATAAATAGCGATCTGCTAAGTATCGCCGTGTATCCTGATGCCACATCCGATCCAGTTTGGAAATAAAAGCTGTCCCGCGTACTGAAGAGAAGTTACTGGAAATTAATATTAGATCAAATGGGGGTGAATTATCTGATATTCCTACTGAATGTCGGCGTCCGGTTCCCCAAAAGATCTGATCCCGTCCAACAGTTAAGCTTGTTCCTTCAGCGACAGGAATATCTAGGTAAACTCGCTTAAAGTCAGCGGTATAATTACCTTGCCATTGATTAATTCTTTTCTCTGCGGTTGATCCTTGAGCTGGGTATTTGGTTGCGTGCTCAGTACGATTAAAGAGATTATCTATCTCTAACTCTTGGTAGATAATAATCTTTTGACCGAATTGATAGAGCAGGGCTTGCTGATATGAAGGTGCGATCTTTGGTATCTCGGCGTAACTCCGCAATGACGCTAAACCTCGCGTGTGGAACTTCTCGGTCAGATTCGAATCATCAGGATTTAGCTGGAGTTGACGTTCCAATTTCTGTAGCAGCTGAAGGTGAATGCTGGTAGGTGCAAGTTCTTCAGATTTGATTCGTTGTTGGGCTACATCTACAATCTGTGCCACATGTGATCGGTTATAGGGACGTGTATGGCGGTGGAGACCATTAATGACCCCATCCGTTTCTAGCTTTTCAATTACTCGATTGGCCGACGAATTGAACTCAAAAATAAGATTGGGATCCGCATTGACCCATCTGTCAAGTAAGAAGATGAATATGAGCATCAAAGATTTCAGTTTCATTGGTTTGACAGCTTAATTGATGTCCAGTCTCAATGTCAAGTCGGGACTCAGATTTTCGTCTTGAACTTTTCTCTGGCTGCTACTAGAATAAGCAATTGGGTTTATGTTAATTTGTTTGTTGAAGATGGAGAAACTTTGTGAAAGAGATCAAAGTTGGAATCATTGGAGCGGGAGGTATCGCTTGCAGCGTTCACATCCCGAACTATCAGAAAATTGAAAACGTCCGTGTGATCGCCGTTGCCGACATTAAAGCGGAAGTCGCTGAAAATGCAGCAGAGCAGTTTAATATATCAAATGTCTTTACTGATTGGGAAGATCTGCTCAAAATCGATGAAATTGAGGCTGTAAGTGTTTGCACCCCTAATGCTTTTCACGCTGAACCTTCCATAGCGGCTATGAAAGCGAATTGTCACGTGCTGTGCGAGAAGCCGATGGCGGTCAGCGTTGCCGAAGCTCAAGCGATGGCAGATATCGCCAAGGAGCACCAGAGAATACTGCAGATTGGTCTGGCATCCCGTTTCAGCCCCGGATCCCTGTATCTCAAAAGTATCATTGATAGCGGCAGGCTCGGTCAGATATATTATGGACGAGCGGTGGCCATGCGTCGACGCGGAATTCCAAGTTGGGGTGGATTCACACGCAAAGATATGTCTGGTGGTGGTACCCTCTTCGATATCGGTGTTCATGCCATCGATCATGTTATCTGGCTAATGGGAGCCCCCAAACCAATTTCGGCTTTTGGATCAGCCATGACGAAATTTGGTGATCGGCATGATGTCATTAACCCTGACTGGGGGGCCTGGGACGTTGATAATTTCGATGTCGATGATTTTGCCACCGGGTCGGTTCGATTTGAAAACGGTGCCATGTTAACCATTGAGACATCATGGGCTTCCAATATTGAAGGCATCGGTGGATCTTATATTCTGGGTACAAATGGTGGCGTACACGTTGTTGGCGATACAATTTTTGAACAACGCAACGGGAAACTGGCTAACACTCCGATTGAGCTTCCATCTGGACCAGGAGGTCACGAAACCGAGGTAAGGCGCTTCATCGATGCCATTCGGAATGGCCTCCCCTCTCCCGTAGATCCAGAAGAGGCATTAAACGTCCAGAAGATTATGAATGCAATTTACCAATCCACTGAAACGGGCAGATCGGTAGATCTCTCTTAGGACTATCATTTAGAATGGTAAATTGGATTAACGATCTTTATCAGGAAATTAGAAAAAACAGCGTGGCTGTAGCGATTCAGTTTTTCCGCCTCTATGTTAGCGTGCTGCTGAATCTGATGGGGATCGACAATTCCTTTCAATGAATCCAGTTCGGTCTGATATTCATCCAGCCAGGTGTCGACCATTTCACCTGTTACTTCCAAGTGGAATTGCAGTGCATAACAAGCTTGACCTAAGCGGAAATCCTGATTTTGAAACAGGTCAGAACTGGCGAGATGAATTGCACTTTGGGGAAGGTTGAACGTATCACCATGCCATTGAAACACAGTGAGTTTGGGGGGCAAATGACTAAAAAGCGGATCTGTTTTTGCCTGATTCGAAAGGGAGATCGGTAACCAACCTATCTCTTTGTGTTCTCCTGAATAGACCTTTGTGTCCAATGCCTTGGCAATTAGCTGTGATCCCAAGCAGATACCAAGTAGTGGTTTATCTTCATTTCCGGCTTGTTTAATCAATCGATCTGCATCTAAGAGAAAGGGGAACTGGTCTGTTTGGTACACGTTCATGGGACCTCCGAGGATAATCAGCCCGGCATAATTTCCCATCGTTTTTGGCGCCTTCTCTCCTTTGGCAAGTCGGACAATGTTATAATCATAACCGTGCGATGTTAAAATATCCGCTAAGGAACCAAGTCCTTCGCATTCAACGTTTTGCAATACCAGAAATATCTTTTCCATGCCAATATCATAACATGCATCCATGGTTGAAATGAGATGATGATCTCCACCATTGATTTGACCAAAGCCTTTGGCCAGCTTATTGCCGTTGATAAAATTACCTTGCAGATTGAACCTGGCGAGCTTTTCGGCTTTCTGGGGCCAAATGGTGCTGGTAAAACGACGACGATTAATATGCTGACTGGTTTGATTCGGCCGACATCTGGTACAGCAATCATTGATGGATTCGATGTGTCTCTTAATCCAAGACAAGTTAAAGCAGTTACGGGTCTCATGCCAGACACTCCAAAAGTCTACGAAACGCTGACTGGTCGTCAATTTGTTCGTTTTATGGCTAATTTGTACGAAGTAGACCCAAAAGTCGCTGAAAGTCGAATGGGACATTTTCTGGAGATTTTCGATTTGATTGACTCCGTGGATGATTTGATCAAAGGTTACTCATACGGCATGCAAAAGAAAATCCTTCTTATCGCTGTTTTGGTTCACAAGCCTCGTCTCTTCTTCCTCGATGAACCGACAAGTGGGCTTGATCCTAAAAGCGCCAGGCTAGTCAAGGAAATCCTCCGTGATCTTTGCGATGAAGGTCACACAGTATTTATGACAACTCACATTCTGGAAATTGCAGAAAAAATTTGTGATCGAATGGCTATTATCAAGGATGGGAAACTCGTTGCGATTGGAACCATAGACGATCTGCGTAGTACAGAAAAAACCTCTGGCCTGAGTCTAGAGGACATCTTTCTGGAGTTAACGGAAAATTAGGAATTATGAATAATCTGGCTTTGTTAGTCCGTACAGATTTTCAGTCGTGGCTGAATACAATTCGCTATGATGCGGACACTCAAAAGAAAAAGTTGCTGGGGCTGGTTGCTTGCGTCATTATTGTTTTTGCTCTCTATTTCATCATGCAAGCATCATTTAGTTTGATCGGGCAGGGATTACTGAGAGATGCCGGTTCAATAACAATTGTGTCCAAAGTAGTCAGTTTTTTGGTAGGACTTGGCACTTTTATACTGATAAAAGATGCCATCCAAGGTTCAATTACCCAACTTTATGAAGCACCTGATACCATGATTCTATTGTCTTCATCCATATCCCCGACTGTTGCCTTTACTTCAAAACTAATTTCTGTTTTGGGTGCCAACCTCTTGAATATGGTGGTTTGGTTAGTTTTACCATGGATTGTTTTCATGCAGTTGGTTGAACGTCTATGGAACATCCAGTTTGCCTGGTATTTCTATCTGGGGCTTCTTTTGGTTTGTCTGCTTTTATTTGTCATTGTTATGACCCAAACAATTATTCTGGTACTGGTTATTAATCGTTTTTTTTCATCTCGTCAAGTGATTCGAATACTGAAAGTCCTTGTAGTCGCAATTACCATAGGTGTTATTGCTATTTTATCCATCTCGTTTCTGGCAATTGAGGATTCGTATCAGTTTGCGCAGATCTTTCTCTCCCAAGACAGTACCGGGAGTTGGAGTTGGTATCCGCAACAATGGGCGACCAATTTCCTGTTGAGCTTGCATCCGGAAAGTAATGGTGTTGAATGGCATTGGTTAACACAGTTAGCCAGCGTTGGTCTGGCGCTTCCAATACTGGCAGTATTCATCGCTTCAAAAATTTACTATCGCAGTTGGGAATTTTTTCAAAAAACAGCAAAATACAAAAAAAAGAAAGCAAAATCGATTGTCTTGAGTAACTGGGTATGGAGAGGGAAAATCAGATCTATGATGATGAAAGATTTCCTGATTTTTATCCGTTATCGAGGACGGATAGCAATGATTGTAATGCTGTCAGTCATACTAGCCATCGTATTGATGATGATTTCGTCGGAGATGCATCAAAAAGGGATAGAAAGGTTTGACGACAGTTCCATATTTGGTGTGTTCTCGCAGGTCATGTTGTACAGCATTATGGCCAGTCTGGGCTTAACGTGGTCGGGCTTCAAAGTTGAAAAAGACACATGGTGGATTCTCAAGTCGAGCATGGTTTTACCAAAGTTACTTTTTCGGAGTAAATTTTTGGTGGCCACGCTTTTCGCAACCGCCTATGCCAATGTTTGGATATTAGCAATCATGATTGTTACCAAGATGCCAGGCAGATTTTGGTTGCCTGTCTTGGGAATGTCTACCTTGCTAATTACAAGCGTAACTGCTTTTAACACCGCAGTTGGTTCCTTACCTTGGGTTTGTGAGATTGACGTGCATAATCAAACCCGCAGGCGAAGACCTGTGATGCGGTTTGTCACCATGATTTTGACAATGGTTGTTAACATCGTGGTATTGGTAATTCCTTTGATGATTTGGCAATTTGTTTTTATTGCTGAAAATCGGTTTGGTTTGCTTGAAAACTATTCGATATTGGTTGTTCAGCAATTGGTTCTTTTGTTCATGGTAGCATTACTGATATTATTGTGTTTGGGATCAAACATAATTGGTACCAGATTCCTCAACAAATTCATTGTAAGTTAGAGTTGAAAAAATGATCAAAATATATTGGGATTATTGGCTTGCGTATTTTTTTTCTCTCTGCTATAATCGATCAAGTTTTTTGTATTAGGATTAAATGTTTGGATTGAGTGAGTTTAGGAAGGAGCAAGTTTGGGATGAGAAGCAGATTATGGTTACCTGCCGTTTTTCTTCTGGTTTTGGGTTTATGTGTTGTTGAAACTAAAGGGGAAACGTTAAGAGTTGCTTGGGCTGAATGGCTACCGGCTGATTATTTACAGGAATTGTCTAAAGGTTTTACCGAAGAAACCGGAATTGATGTAGACATTGTTCAAATCCCTTGGCCAAGTTTCCAGAACAAGATTGATCTGGGTTTTGTTGGCAAGAGCGATAGTTATGATATTGTTATCGGGGATAGCCAGTGGCTTGGCAGCAACTCTGTTGGCGGGCATTATGTCAAATTGACTGATTGGATTGACAAAAATATTGATGTGGATTCCATCTATGGTCCAGCTATGACGGCATTTGCCGAGTATCCCAAGGGGAGCAAGGAATACTGGGCGCTTCCGGCTGAGGTGGATGCTAACGGTTATGTTTATCGTAAGGACCTGTTTGAAAATCCAAGGGAAAAGCAGGCGTTTAAAGATAAATATGGGTATGAGTTGAACGTACCCAAAACCTATCAACAGTTGCGTGACGTGGCTGAATTCTTTACCCGACCACCGGATCTTTATGGTATTGCTACTTATTTTAGTAAAGAGTACGATGGTATTACTATGGGGTTCCAGCAAGTGATGTGGTCTTTCGGTGGGTCGTACGGTGATCCCGAAACCTACAAAGTTGAAGGTTACATCAACAGCGATGATTCATTGAAAGCTCTGGAATATTATAAGGAACTGATTAATTTCTCGCCACCTGATGCTCCAAACTATTATTGGCAAGAAACGCTAGATGCGTATAAGGCTGGTAAGGTCGCTATGGCCATGAACTATTTTGCTTTTCTGCCTGGTGCAGTGGATCCGAAACAGAATCCGAAGTACCACGACAAAAGCGGCTTCTTCATCGCCCCAAAAGGACCTAAGGGACACTATATCAGTATTGGTGGGCAGGGGATGTCGATTTCGTCCTATTCCAAGCGTCAGCAGGTTGCCAAGGATTATATGAAATGGTTTATTCAGAAACCGGTGCAGGAAAAATGGGCTAAACTTGGCGGGTTTACGCCGCATAAGGAAGTTCTGCAGTCTGACGCTTTTCTGAATGCTACCCCTTTCAACAAAGCTTTCGCTGCCAGTTTTCCTTACCTGCGGGATTTCTGGGCTATCCCAGAATACGCTGAACTGTTGGCAGCTTGCCAAACGAATTGGAATGCTGTTGTCGTCGGATCCAAATCTGCTAAAGATGCGCTAGACACTATTGCTAACAAGCATGAAGAGATCTTTGAAGATGCTGGATATTACGACAAATAATCTAATCTAACAAACCTACAGATAGATGTAATGTAACGAATCAAGTTCTTCGCGAAGTGTAGCTAGCTGGTTGATGTTGGTTATATACATGCTTTGTGATTCATCCTACATTTTTACAAGCTATAGGGAGTTAATAGTTTGCAAGACGAACAACAAAATGAAGTTGAAGTTGCTGAGGAAGTAGAAACTTCTCCTACGGAAGTAGAAACTTCTGCCAAGGAAACTGAAGTTGCTGAGGAAATCGAGGTTTCTGAGCCGACTTTTATAAACAAAATGGAGGCATTTGTTGATACCAAACTATTTCAGGGGCTTATGCTCGTTACCACTATCTATGCGCTTATTGGTACTGACATTGCCGCTTGGGTTGGTATTTCTCAGGCCTCGTACCATGTTCTGCACTGGATATCCTTCATCGCTTTAATCCTGTTTTTTGTTGAATGGTTTCTTCAATGGATCTGTAAGGATGGTTATTTCGATGGAGGTAAAGGCTTCTTTTTCTGGTTGGACTTTATTGCCGCTTTATCGTTGATTCCGGACGTGCCTTGGATAGCCGAACCGCTTGCTGCTGCAATGGGATTGGGTGGTGGAGCTGGTGGAGGTTTGGCTATTGCCAGAGCGGGTCGGGCTGCGCGTGCTGGTGCCAGAGCGGGTCGAATTGCACGAATCTTCAAACTTTTGAAAAAAGCTTTACCTGCTATTCAAAAAATGATGGGTAAGGAGTTACCTGAGGATGAAGTGGATGATGACCTTGGTGATCTCGCACCCAGTCATATCGGTGGTGTTTTTGGCGATTTGATGACTCGAAAAGCGATTGTTGGTGTGATGTTAATGTTGGTTTTTGTGGCTATGCTGGACTATCAGCCACCGCGTCCATTCGATACTGCTGGGCTAGCTCAACTTGAACAAACTTCTGGTGAATTGCAAGATTTGTTGGTAGAGCAGTACAAAGACAAATTCAACTTTAAAGGCAAGCTTGTAAAGAGAGAAGCACTAGCCTTGCAAACCTTGGTAGCAGACCTTGTAGAGCTTCAGGCGTTGGGCATAGACACTAAAGATGATAAAGCTAAGATGATAAAGCTAAAAATGCGTATTGACGAGATTAACGCTATTATTGCCCTTGCCCCGCCAAAACTGGTTTATTTGAACCTAAACGGTGAAACCATTGATTTGGCTTGGGATAAACAGTTGGTTATGTCCCCACTTGCTGTAGACGGTTCAGCCCGTTTCGACAAACGTTTAGAAACGGTATTGAAGAAGCCTGATGTTCTGCGAGTCTTTACTCCCAACGCCCAGAGTCAAGCTTGGTTCGATGTCAGGCATGAAAAAGCTATGGAAGGTAAAAATGCTTTCTTCATGACATTGTTCGTTGTGGCGCTTCTTGGTACTGGTTCTATGCTTTTTCAGTCGGATGCTGAAAAACTGTTTATCGGTCCAATCATGAAGATGACGGATATTGTCAGGGAACTGGCGGAAAACCCCTTGGCTGCTCTTGATGCGGGTCACCAAGATGATGACAGTGAAACAGCTGTCGTCCAAAAAGCCATGGTCAAGATTGGGGGAATGTTGCAGATTGGTTTCGGTGAAGCTGGGGCGGAAATTATTGCCCATAACATGGCTTCAGGTGGTGAGCTCGATGTGATGATCCCAGGTGAGAAAATTGATGCCATTTACGGTTTCTGTGATATTAGAAGCTTCACAGATGCAACCGAATGTCTGCAAGAAGATGTTATGCTTTTTGTTAACGAGATTGGTGGCATTGTGCATCATGCTACTGTGGAATCGGGGGGGGCACCAAACAAGAATATTGGTGATGCCTTCCTGCTGATTTGGAAACCCAAACAGGGTGAGACAACGAACAGCCTCTGTGACGGTGCGCTGGGCGCGTTTATAGAGGTTATTGAGGAAATCAATGCCTCTAGAAGGCTGAAAGAGATTACTCAACATGAAGAGTTGCAAGCAAGAATTCCTGGTTTCACCACCAAAATGGGATTTGGTTTGCATCTCGGCTGGTCTATCGAAGGAGCGATTGGTTCCAATTACAAGGTAGATTGTTCTTACCTGTCGCCTAATGTCAACATGTCGGCCAGGCTTGAAGCTGCCACCAAGCAATTTGGTGTTGAAATCCTTCTCTCCGGTGATTTTTATCAGGGACTGACACCTCCAATGAAGGCCAAGTGCCGTCAGATAGATCACGTTACAGTCAAGGGAAGTATACAACCCATGAAACTCTACTCCTGTGACGTTAACTTTGCTCCTGGAGTTAATCCTACAGCTTATTACCAAACCTTTGGTCAAGCGGTAGGTTACTACATGTCCGGTAGTTGGCAGGAATCTAAAAAGATACTTGAGTCCTGCTTGGAAACATGGCCGGAAGATGTTCCACCACAGAATCTCCTGACGGTTATGGGGGAAACAGATTTCACTGCCCCTGATGATTGGGAAGGTTACCGTGCATTAACCGAGAAGTAAAGCATACAGTTTGAGAGAGCAGTCGATTGGAAATCCCTAATTCGATTGCTCTTTTTTTATTGTTTATTTTAGGTGTTAACCATTTTTCCCCCAAGTTAAACATCAAGAAAGACTGATTTTAAATGCGTTCAGAAAGCCTACCAAAAGGTCTCAATGACTACCAAATTAAGATGATGTTCATCACACCGACCATGATTTTGCTGGTCTTGATGAACATCTTCCCGTTGCTGTGGTCGTTGTACTTAAGCTTTCATCGCTATAAAGCTTCTATACCAACCCGACCAGCGAAGTTCATCGGGGTGCGCAACTATTCCCAGCTTCTGTCTGACCCCGAAGTATGGGAGTACTTTCAAACCACCGCTTATTTTGTCGTTCTGGCTGTGCTTGTCCAGTTCATCATCGGTTTTGGGTTGGCTTTGCTGCTGAACCGCGAGTTCCGTTACAAAGGGATGATTACCACGTTAATCCTGTTACCGATGATGCTCTCACCGGTTGTAGTTGGATTGTTTTGGCGCTTCATTTTCGCCTCTGACAATTCTGGACTGGTCAACTATTTCCTCAGTCCAGTATTGAACGCGTTGAACATGCAACCCATCGGTTGGACAACAGATCCCAAAATTGCCATGATTGCCGTAGTGATCGTCGATACATGGATGTGGTCGCCTTTCATGATGCTAATCTCTTTAGCGGGGTTATCTGCCATACCTAAGTATCTCTACGAAGCGGCAGATGTCGATCGCGCCTCGACCTGGTTCAAGTTTAGTAGGATTACCTTACCATTGGTCTCGCCCCTTTTGCTAATTGCATTGCTATTCCGTACCATGGATGCATTTAAGATGTTCGACATTGTTTATGTCCTGACACGTGAAGGCGGGCCGGGTACGGCCACGGAAACAGTCTCTATGAATCTTTATAAACTGGCGTTTCGGAATTTCAATACAGGTAAGGCCTGCGCCATGGCATACATTCTTTTAATCATCATCGTTGCGTTAAGTAATATCTATGTTAAATATCTGAATCAGGTAAAGGGAGACGCATAGATTGGCTAATAAACGTCGGGCAGGACTTGGGCACTACATCATTCTGATTACCATCGCCATGGCTGTTGTTATCTACCTGATCCCGATTTATTGGATTGTTGTTACTTCTTTAAAATCACCAAGTGACATCGTTACCAAAGTTCCCAAGTTTCTGTTTCGCATAACATGGGAGAACTATCAAAAGCTGATGCCGATGAAAGTTCCGCTGATCCTCTATATTTTCTTGGCTGAAGCACTAATTGGGATTCTTTTGGTGTGTCTGTCGCTTAAAAAGGATATGGCCATAGTACGAATGTTGATTCCCGTGGGCGGTATCGTGTTCGCCTTAACCAGCTTTTGTGCCTTTATAGGTACAAGGGACTTTAATTTTCTGATGCTGATAGTTTATGCTATGGCTGCTTATTGGCTGATTAGAAAAACCGCAACTAGGGTGACGCAAGCCCGACTTATTTGGGGGAGTCTTATTGCGTTTTCTTTGGTGGCTGTTTGTGCTGTTCTGGCTGGTGCTGGCTCCAAGTATTTTCATCAGTTACTGAATAGTATCGTCATTGGATTCGGCAGTACAATTCTGGCTGTTGGACTTGGGACCTGTTCCGCTTATGCCTTTTCCCGCTTTGAAATCTTGGGAAAGGAAGATCTACTGTTTTTCATTCTTAGCACACGGATGTTGCCGCCAGTTGTGGTCGTCATCCCGGTTTACCTAATGTACAGTAAACTTGGGTTGCGTGATACACATTTGGGACTAATACTATTATATACCACCTTCAACCTGTCATTTGCTGTCTGGTTAATGAAAGGGTTCATTGACGAAATCCCAAAGGAATATGAGGACGCGGCGTTAGTAGACGGGTACACGCGTTTCCAAAGCTTTTTCAAGGTCGTTTTCCCACAATCGGTAACAGGAATGGCGGCCACAGCGGTGTTTTGTTTGATTACAGCTTGGAACGAATTTGCCTTTGCGCTTGTGTTGACGGAGGTTGGAGGTAAGGCAGTCACTGCTCCTCCGTCTATTACCAGCGCAACTGGATCTGGTGGGATGGATTGGGGAATGATTGCGGCTAAGACTTTTATCTTCTTGCTGCCTGTTGCAGTCTTTACCTTTTTAATGCGGAAACATTTACTTCGTGGTGTTACCTTTGGCGCGATTAAGAGGTAAATAATGGCGAATCTAAGACTGAAAAATATCAAGAAGAGTTTTGCTGGTCAGATAGCGTTAGATAACCTCAACCTTGATATTGAGGATGGCGAATTTTTCGTTATTTTGGGGCATACAGGGGCTGGTAAAACAACGATACTCAGGTGTATAGCTGGTTTGGAACAGCCTGAACAAGGTGAGATCTATATGGATGATGAATTGATATCGAACCTGTCTCCTGCCACTCGTGATGTCGCTTTTGTCTTTCAGGAACATATTTTGTATCCGCACATGACTGTGTACGAAAACATGGCTTTTCCCCTTCGCCCAAGGGGGCATTCTGAATCTGCAATCAATTCGCGAGTTGTGGAGATTGCAGAGATGCTGCACATCAAGCACCTTCTGGGACGAGAACCCAGTCAACTCAGCGGTGGGGAAACACAACGCGTTGGACTCGGCCGCGCTATGGTACGCCAACCAAAAGTGTTTTTAATGGACGAGCCAATCTCGGCATTAGACGCAAAATTGCGAGCCGAAATGCGGGCTGAGATTAAGTGGCGTCAACGTCAAACGGGAATTACGACGCTTTATGTGACCCATGATCAAACTGAAGCCATGTCAATGGCGGATCGAATTGCCATCCTCAAGGATGGAGATGTAATGCAGGTTGGAACAGCCACAGAGGTCTATCACTCACCGGCTAACCTGTTTGTGGCGGATTTTATCGGCAACCCCAGCATAAATCTGATTCCTTGCAAGGTGTCAGCCTTTGAAGATGAGTATATGCAGATAAGTCTCTTAGACCATCTTCAGTACCAGATCACGGAAGCAGAAATTGTAAAGCAATTAGCAAGAATGGATCGGGATTGTGAACTGATACTCGGAATTCATCCGGAAGACATTAGCTTGGAAGACATTAGCTTGGAAGACAGACAAAACATGGACGATATTTCAGCAGAAATATATGAGTCCGAACCCTTAGGCGCTGAAACAATTGTAGACCTGAATTTGGGGAAAAGCGAGAGAGGGGAAATGGTAATCCTAAAAGTCAGAACTTCACCTGATTTTGATAAAGCAGTTGGCCAAATGGTTGCAATAAAATTCGATCAGAAACAGTTGTTCTTCTTTGATGCGATCACCGGAGAAGCTATTCGGTGAAGAAGTTTGCAAACGGCCGATGCCACCCCGAAATAACTAGAATCTCTTGACTTTCTTTTTGAAACCTCCACCGTATTTGTCACTGAGTTCTTGTTCTACGGTTTGCTGGTGTTCAACCAGTTTCTGCTGCATACAAAATGATGAAACTTTGTCAGTAACCTTTGCTTCTTCGAATGGATTCTCAAAAATCCAGGCGATGGCGATGTTATCGTTGTCTGGCTGAGCCGGATCTTTAATAATTCTGACAACTCGGGAGGGCAAAGTGGTTTTGCCACGGTATTCGTCTTCTTCGCTAAATTTCGGGAACTTTGGATTGGTAACAGTTAAAAAAACAGCCATCCCTTCGTGTATTCCCGAACCTCGCTTCGCCTGCACTAATACTCCCGATCCACTTATTTCTACGGATTGAACCGGAGTCTCTTTGAGGATGACTTTTTTTCTGCGACCCTCACCTTCACTGGCAGAAACGGACATGGAAATACGCGATGCGATTCTGGCAAATTTTCTTTCTTTGAGATCCATGGTGTAGTTGGCAAATTGAAGAACATGTCCAAGTTCCGGATCGAAATAAGACTCTTCTACCACCTCTGCTTCTTCAACGCCACCAACTCTAACTGAGACATACAATTCTTGATTTGACAATGCTCCGTCTGGGATCGGCTCTGTGAATTCTCCTACTGGAGGGATGTTGATACAAACAATTTTAGAGTGTATAAAGCCAAGTTTAGCAGGCACTTCGTCCATGTAATCAGGAAAATTTTCGATTTCTTCTGTCAGCTCGTAGTCAATTTCAACGTCACGGTTAACTTCTGAATCTTTGATCGCTTTAATAATTTCTTCTTTTGTTTCTGGGGCGTCAAAATCCGCCGCTTCCCCTGTTAGTCTGCTTTTTACCCTGGCCATGATTTTCTCCCTGTTTGTTAGATAGCCTTTTAAAGGTTACTCTGTGAGTTAAAATATGTTATAGAGGTCACTTAGCAATTCTATTTTATCCGACCTTAAGTGTCAAGAATTTTTTTAACTATTGGCTGAGTTCATACCTTATTTTTGAATACTGAAAATATGGCGTTGTGTTTGTAGAATTTGTGATAATTTTATAGAATATACGCCGCCGAACAGAATATGCGGAATGGTAACAAATTATAATTAGAATTGATCTATCAACTGTTTTTGGGCTGTGTCTGGCACGTATTTGAAAACTGCTTGATTCAGTTAGATTTATGCATGTCCAACCGTTCAATAGCGCACTTGGATCAAAGCTTATACAACTGAGGAAAATTGCATGTTGTCAAAAATAAAAGTGTCCGCGATCGCCATTGGCAGCAATGGTGATTATCAGAATAAACTGGCATTGGCTTTAGATCATCTGAAAACGTCTGGAGAGTCCGAAGCTGATATCGCCTGTCTGCCCGAGATATTTGCGGGCAATCATCCAGAAGCTATCCCCGGTCCAATAACCGATGCTGTTGCTAAGCTCGCTCGGCAATACGGAATGTATGTCATTTGTCCGATCGTGGAGGATGGGCAGGATAAGCAATACAACACAGCTGTTCTCATTGACCGGAAAGGTGAAATTATTGGCAGCTATCGTAAAGTGTTTGTCTTCTGGGGAGAAAACCTTTCACCCAGTCAAGATGGCGTCAAATATTTTGAAACTGATTTTGGTCGTATATGTATCCTAACCTGTTTTGATATTAATTTTCCTGAGCTTTGGCAGGATGCGGATGAGCTAGGTGCCGAGATTGTATTTTGGCCAAGTGCCTACGATGGAGGCATGCCGTTAAATGCTTTTGCCAAATTATACCATTACTATATTGTACCAGTAGGCACTGGAAACATTATAGATATTACCGGAGAGGAGGTAACTTGCCAAAATCCAAGGGAACAGCACTTTATTGCTACGCTCGATCTCGATCGAACCTTCATTCACGATAATTATACAGGCAAAAAGGTTCAACAAATGCTTCAGGACTACAAAGGAAAGATTGAAATAGAACAGCGTTACAACATGGAAGCATGGACTCTGATTAGGTCAGTGGATTCCACTGTAAACCTTCGACAATTATGCCGAAGGTACCAAGTTGAAACATTACGTCAATATCAGCACCGCAGTCGTCTTCAGATTAATCGCATCCGTGAATGTGGAGGTGTCGTATAAAACAACTTCTCTCACCTGTTCCCATTGAATCCTTTCTTCATCTTTTATTCGTAACCATAAGTTCTTTTAAAATTTAGAGAAAATATGATAAAATCCGAGTATTCAGTCAACGTGAATATCAACTGGTAAGTAATCCTAAAGGACGATTGCAAGCATAATAAATGAGCTATTATTACACAGCTAAGATTAAACAGAACTTAGATCAAATCACCAGGATGATTTTGCTCTGGACCTGGTTCTGTTTAGCGTTACCCGTTTTTATCCTATGGTGCCAGTTAGGTCATGCTGATAATCATTCGGTTGTGTTTACAGATGTTACTCAAGATTCAGGTATTAAATTCAAACACTACAATGGAAAGAGTCAGCGTCGCCACATTGTTGAAACCATGGGCGCAGGTGCGGCATTCTTGGATTATGACAACGATGGGTTTCTGGATTTATACATTATTAACGGCGGATTTATGGGAAAGAAAAAAGGCTTGGTATCTTCCAGAAACATTCTCTATAGGAACAATAATGGTGATGGGACTTTTTCTGATGTCACGAAACAAGCTCACGTTGGCGATTCCAGTTGTGGGATGGGCGTTGCCGTGGGAGACTATAACAATGATGGCTTTGTCGACATCTATGTGACCAACTACGGTGCTAACGTACTTTACCAGAATCAAGGAGATGGCAGTTTTGTGGATGTTACCGAGAAAGCCAAGGTTGGAAACGCAGATTGGAGTACCGGTTGTGCCTTTCTAGACTTTGACTTGGATGGGGATCTGGACTTATACGTTGTCAATTATGTGGTGTACAATACGTCAATGAAACCGTGTATCAATCTGAAAACCGGAGTAATTGAATATTGTCATCCGCGAACATTTCGCCCAGCCAAAGATGTCCTTTATCAAAACAATGGGGATGGAACTTTTACCGATGTAACCAAAAAATCCGGCGTTTACAACACCATTCCGTGTAGAGGTTTGGGAATTGGTGTGGGGGATTGTGATAATAACGGTTATCCTGATATTTATATTGCTAACGATACTGATCGAAACTGCTTTTATCTGAATAAAGGAGGGACTTTTAATGACATTGCTTTTTCATCGGGAACCGCTTTCAATAAAGATGGCATACCGGAAGGTGGAATGGGAGTTGACATAGGAGATTATGATGGGGATGGCTGGCTTGATATCTTTGTCACCAATACGGAAACCAATACACTTTACAAAAGCCACGGCGATGGGACCTTCACTGATATAAGTGATGAGGCTGGCTTGGGTGGAGTATCGGCTTCTCTGGTTGGATTCGGAACAAAATTCTTTGATTATGACAATGATGGAGATCTGGATATTTTTGTGGCCGACGGTGAAGTACAGGAATTTATTGATCCCACTACCAGAAAGTCGATTTATCCACAGAGGGATCAATTGTACCGAAGTAACGGAGATGGAACTTATACTGAAGTGTCTGCTTCATCAGGAAAATACTTTTCGGATAAATACGTTGGTCGTGGGACAGCTTTCGGAGATTATGATAACGATGGTGATATAGATCTCCTTGTTTTAAATTGTAATCAACGCGTGATTTTGCTTCGAAATGATGGGGGAAATGCCAATAATTGGCTTGCAGTTAAACTGATTGGAACACGAAGCAACCGTGATGGGATTGGAGCACGTATTCGTCTCACTACCGAGGGGGAAACACGTATTGCCGAGATACAGAGTACTGCTAGCTATCTCTCAGCCAATGACCTTCGTGTTATCTTTGGCTTGGGTCGGAAAAAGGTTGTTGATAAAATCGAAGTGCATTGGCCGAGCGGTACCAAACAAACGCTGAAGGGCATCAAGGCTAATCAATTGATCAAGATTACTGAAAAGATATGAGAAAGACAGGTTTTTGCCATTTTTTTGCTGGAATTAAGCATCGATACTTGGCACTAAAGTTTTTGCTGGTATGTCATTTAACACTCAGCATTTGTCTGACAGCTGCTACCCAGCAAGATGACTCCCAGATAAAACTTTTCATGAGTCAACTTAGTGACGAAGACACAGCTGTTCGCAGTAAAGCAGCTAAGAAACTAGGAACTTTCGGCCATAAAGCACAGGTTGCTGTCCCCTTGTTGATTGATTCTCTTAATGATGAATCTCGGTATGTGCGCCGTAATGCCGCTTTTGCCTTGGGGCGTATTAGTGAAAATGCCGGTGAATCAGTGCCGGCACTGATTACAGCACTCGGTGACGGTGATTGGACTGTACGGTTAAACGCGACATCTGCGCTTGGTAGTATTGGTGAAAATGCCAAGGCGGCAGTTCCTTTTTTGATAGATACTATAGACGATGTGAATTGGGAAGTTAGTGTTAATGCTGTAAAGTCGTTGGGGCAGATCGGTTCTGCTACCAGTATTGCCGTATCGGCTTTGAGCAAAGCGTTAAAGAGTGAAAACGAAATGATATGCAGCAACGCAGCAATGGCGTTGAGTGAAATTGGAAAGGCGGCCATACCAGTACTGATAGACGCGTTAAGCGACACCAATAAAACTGTTCGTCGCACCGCTGCGTTCTCACTGGGCCGCATCGGCAAACTGCCTAAGGAAGCTGTGCATGTCTTGAAGGTTACCTTGAACGATAATGATATCAGTGTACGTGTTTCGGCTGCCGCCGCATTGGCTAGAATTGATCCTTCAAGTCGAATAAAGACTATGCTAATCTTGACTGGAGCCTTAAATAGCAAAGACGAATTTACTCGCGGTTTTGCCAACTACAGCTTAAAGAAAATCAGGGAGCTTGACGCATTAGCCATTGAAAAGAGAGTAAAATTTCTTATCCAGCAACTGCGTGACAACGACGCTGCCATACGTTATAAGGCAATTGTAACTTTGGGCAAGATGAAACAGGCAGCGGCAGGTACAGTTTCTGATTTAATTAAAATGCTGGACGATTCGGATAAAAGAGTCAGTTCAAGCGTGCTTGAAGCATTGAAGCAGATTGGCAATCCAGAGGCTATCAAAGCTGTCAATCATTATCTTGAAAACGAGAAAAAGCCAGATTGAGCTAAAACGATGTTCCTGCTTAAAGAAAAAGTTCTCCCACAAACAAATTATCTGTTTGATTTGACTGTTGCCCAGGTCGTAGCTAATTTTTCAGCTGGATTAACAGCCAGAAAACCGTCGAGTCCTTTCTCGATTATTTCTTGAACTTCCTCTTGACTGAAGCCACGTTCCCAAACAGAGACCTCATCCATCATGCCTGTAAACGGACGTTTGTTGTCAATATTAAATCCAACACGGGCGCCTTGATCCCAGTCTGCTGAAACGGGAAGATCTCCTGCGGCTTCTCCAACTGGTTTGCCATCAATAAACAAAATTGCTCCGGGTTTCCTATTGCGGTCATAAGTGCCTGCATAATGTACCCATTTACCTGGTTTGGGGCTACCAGCTTTCATGTCAAAGATTTTATTTCCGGCTGCAGCACGGAGTAGCCAGCGGTATGTAGCCTCGCCTACGCGTATTTCTGGATGAGTCAACCATGTGTTATCAGCTGATCGCGCGTTAAAAATTGCGTGGTGAGCTCCGTTATCTTCAACGTTTGCCCAGGCTAAAACACTAAAAGCGTTAGTTGGAATGTTTCCATCTTTTTTGACTTTTTCGGGTTCCAATTTCAGATAACTGCCAGATTCAAATTTCGCCACTTTGCCGCGATTTGGGTCTTCGACAATCTTGATGTTTCCTTCGATTTCTCCGTCATAACCATTGCCAGACTTGTCAGCTACTTTTCCACTATTAATTTCGGAGTAGTCATAGTAGAAGACGAGACCTTCGCTTTTATCTCCCGCGGCAAAAACTTGTAACACACCGCTAATTAGCACGAGTGTTAAAATATGGGAAATAAACACTTTTATTTTCATCTTATAGATTCCTTATTTCAAAATGAAAAGGGCAACCTAGAAACCAAGTCACCCCCTTGAATGTCATATGAAAAACACTTTTGTAAAAGGAAAAAGCCATTCGCAATAATCAATTATCTGCTTGACTTAACTTTTGCCCAAGTCGTAGCTAGCTTTTCAGCTGGATTAACGGCCAAAAAACCGTCAAGGCCTTTCTCAATTATTTCTTGAACCTCCTCTTGGCTGAAGCCGCGTTCCCAAACAGATATTTCGTCCATCATGCCAACGAATGGTCGGGCGTTGTCAACATTAAACCCCACACGAGCCCCTTTGTCCCAGTCGGCTGAAACAGGTAGATCGCCAGATGCATCTCCAACTGGTTTCCCGTCAATAAACAGGATCGAACCCTTGGGTTTTCTTCCCCGATCATATGTTCCGGCAAAATGTACCCATTGGTTCGCTTTAGGTTTCCCAACTTTCATATCAAAGATGCTGTTTCCTCCTTTGGCACGAAGTAACCAACGGTATATGCCCGCTCCAAAACGTATTTCCGGGTGAATTAGCCATGTATTGTCAGCCGACCAGGCGTTAAAGATTGCTTGGTCACCACCATTGTTTTCAGCATTGACCCAAGCTAAAAGGCTAAATGCCTCAGTCGGAATATTGCCGTCAGCCTTAATCTTTTCATGATCCAGCTCAAGGTAGCTGCCTGATTTGAATTCCGCCACTTTGCCGCGATTCGGATCATCGGCAATCTTAACGTCGCCGATAATTTTCCCATCATAACCATGGCCAGACAGGTCAGGAACCGAATCACCTTTTGTTTCGGAGTAGTCGTAGTAGAAGACGAGACCCTCGCTTTTATCTCCAGCGGCAAAAACTTGTAACACACCGCTAATTAGCACCAGTGCTAAAATAGAGGAAATATACATTTTTATTTTCATCCCGATAGACTCCTTATTTCAAAATGAAAAGGGCAACCTAGAAACTAGATCACCCTTTATCGATATTGCTTAAAAAGGTTATTTCAGCGATTTGATACGGCCCCATTTTGAAGCCAGTTTGCCTTTGGCATCAACTGCTGCTTGGGGAAGACCATCCATATATTTCTTGACTTGATCTAAGGCTAATGCTTCATCCCAGAGTCCGACTTCATCCATCCTGCCGGTAAAGTTACGGCCATTGTCAACATTATACCCCACACGTGCCCCTTTGTCCCAGTTTGAATTGACGGTTTTACCTTTACTGCCGGCACGTGCGTCTTTGCCAACCTCTACACCATCAATATAAAGAGTGGCAACTCCAGTTACTGAATCATAGATGGCAGCAAAATGGTGCCACTCGTTTTTGACCGGTTTCCCTTTCTTAACTTCGCCAATTGTGACTCCCCCATCGGTCCTGACTGTCCATCGATAGTATCCGCCGCCTGGACGGACTTCCGGGTGAATCAGCCATGTATTATCAGCTGCCCAGGCATTAAAGATTGCTTGGTCGCCATCGGCTTCAACATTGACCCAAGCCAGCAGGCTGAACCCTTTGCTAGGAATCAGATTTTTAGGCACTTTAGCGCCATTCAAGTCCAGATAACCTTTATTTTTGAATCTGGCAGCTTTGCCAACTTTTCCGCCATCCAGCGTCACATCACCAACGATTTTGCCGTTGAGGCCATTCCCTGATCGATCAGGGATAGCTCCGTCCTTGATCTCTTCAAAATCGTAATAAAAGGTGAGGCCTGCAACCGAGCTGGTTGTACCAACCATAAGTAGTGTCAGCATAACGAAGATTGCTATGATGCATTGTCGCATTGAAAATTCTCCTTATTCGACATCAATTTAAATATTAATAATATCTTACTGAACATCAACTAATGATGTAGTAGCAAGTAGACAACTAAAATTTAGTACGAAGTAATAATAGTAGCATAGAATAAATTCGTTTTCAACCTTGAGTATGCGTAATATTATGTGTATATACTCAAGGTTTTAGTTTTTAAGCAGTTTCTCAACAACCGTATGGGTCCCAAGTATTTGCTACCTCTGGTTCATTGGCACAGCGGGTTTTGCCGTCCATGTCTGGCGTTTTGCCATGGCGACAACATTGTCAGCCTGAAAACCGGGTGTCATCAACCAACCGCCAATTCTCATGTTTTTAAAGTCTTCTCGTTCAGCCAAGGCAGGCAGACTCTTAGCTTGTTCAATTATTATCGTTTGAATCGGTTCTGAAAATTGGTGCAAGTTTTTAATCAGGAGAGCGGCTGTTTTCAGAAAATCACTTGGACTAATTTGCGTGCCAGCCAAATCGATTACGGAAGGTACGCGATGGTTGGAGCTCACCGTTTGGTTAGCTTGGGAAGCGCAACTCAAAAACGTATCCAGATCCACCTGGGTTGGTGCTTCTGAAATGCAGTCTTCTGTCGGGCCAATGGGGCGACGAACTGGGATTGTTGCAGGTAGTACTTGAATATGGTTATATCCATCCAAAATAAAGGCGGCAATACCAAAAATCTCGGCTGGAGACAGATAAATGCTGCCTGAGTGATGGTAGGTCAGTTCATGTGAAACGAGTTGTAGAATATTCAAAGCCGTTTCTAACGGAATCCAAATGTCTGTTTCTTTATATTTTTCATGAATTTCTTGGTAGGTGACAACTGGAATTTTCTCATTGGCAACGAATCCAAGAAATAGATCTATTGCTTCACTAATAGCTGTTACTTCTGCCATTGGTCGTTGAGGAACAGGAATCCATTGCTCTCTTGGCGTGTTCAGCCCATCCTTGAAATTCAACCCATCACCGAAATCCGAAGCCATCATGCGACAAGGATGACTATACATAATTAAGTACCCGTCCGTTCTGCTATTGTATATTTTGAGGAAGTTTTTTTTCATGTGTTCAAATCGATTTTTCGTGTCCATCGATTGTTCAAAAGAAAGGTGGTATTTCAGACAGATCTGGTTGCAAAACCACATCGGTTGCCCTGGTGAGAATTCGACAGGCGCGTCGGTAAAAATAGGGAGCCCCAGAATTGACATACAGTAAGCAACCTGTGGTCCCCAACTGCTTCCCGGTTTACAGTAAGCAATTGGGCGCTGTCCCATGATGTCCTGCAAATCTGAAATTCCAGTTGTTTCTTCCATCAAGCATCTGCGCACGCCATCGTCCCAGCTGAGCTCATTTAGGTATTCTGCGTGCGTTGGATGGACTGAATGAAGATTGGAGTGGTAATCAATCTCGTGTTCTTTGAGTGCGTCGATAATATCGCGTCTGCCACGGTCTCTCAGCACACGTGCCTTTTCTCCCACTATGCAAAAACAGCCTCTAAGATTATGCTTGGTCAGCAAATCAGCCCAAACTTTTGTTGCCTCATCTGCCCAAGGCACCTGATACTCTTCAGTGTCATACGAAAAAACGACGGATACCATTTACTTTTCCTGACAGTGATTCTCAAATATGCAATTACAAATATATTTTACTTTACCTGATTATAGAAGAACTGTTACATTATAAACGCGAATAAGTTATTGACATTATACCAAACATCTATACCGTGTCCATGAGTGAAAAATGTCTTTAAAAACGAAAAAGTGTGCTGATGGCGGTCGTCAACTTGTTCAAAAACATCACAAGCTAAGGATAAAGTCTTGACAAATTATCGAGTTGGGTTAATTGGTTGCGGTGGTCGTCAGAATGCGCATGTTTCTACTTTTCGACAGGTCGAAAACTGTGAGATTGTAGCCACCACGGATTGGAACCAAAGCGTATCTGACAAGTTCGCCGAAAAACATGATATTCCAGCAACCTACGCATCAGTAGAAGAAATGCTCCAGAACGTGGATCTAGATATCGTCACTATTGTCACTCGACCCAAATGGATGTATGGACCTGTTATGGAGGCGATGAACAGCAACGTTAGGGGGATTTTGATGGAAAAACCTTTTGGGGTTAACATCGAAGACTCTAAGGCCATACTTGAAGCGGCTGAAAAATCTGGCAAAACGCTTGTTGTCAATCATCAATATCGTTTCTTTGAACTGACTGAGCGTATGCGACAGATTTTACTCCTCGGTCAACTTGGTGACGTTGAATACTTTCGTGCCATTAGTGCCATTAAACTTCATGGTCAAGGTACGCACATGATCGATTTTGTGCGTTATCTGTACGATGATCGCCCGTTTGCTTGGGCGTTAGGCAACTTCACCGGAAAAGAGACTTTTGATGCCAAGCAAATTGGCCCCGATTTTGATGTTGGTGTGGTTGCTTTTGACGATGGAATTCCATTATACGTTGAATCGGGTCGAGGATCGATGCAAGCACCTTATCCTGGTAACGGGTTAAACTTGTATGCCGATGCGGTTTGTACTAAAGGACGAATTTGGTTTGGCCTCTCGCACGGATTACGGATCTGGTGGCCTGATGGGAATTATGAAGAGATCCAGGGGTCGTGGCCAGAGATAAGTAATCCGGCACAAATTCGTCTGGTGGAAAACATGATAGATACCATGGAAAATGGTACTGAAAACCGATGTCATGCCAGTAAAGCTTATGCTACCCAGGAAGCTTTATGCGGTCTTTTGGAATCCGGGTTAACTCACCAGAGAGTCTCATTTCCTTTGGATATTGCCCCGGATTTAATGGAACGTGTGCGTGCTGCTATTGGAGCATAAAGTTTTGGAAGGTTATCCATTCTTCTAATTATTCAAAGAAGAATATCAACAGACTAAATTTTTCTTAGTTGGATGATTGGAAAGTACTTTACATTAAAGAAGAAAAAATACAATGTTGGATGGGAATTCTATGGAAAACATCGGTTTAGATACCAAAGAGATAGAGCAATTTAGATTGCAAGGATATTTGGGGCCTTATTCCCTTTGTCCTGTTGATGAAATGAGTCAAATTCTTGAACAAATCGAGCGGGTACTGAATACTGATCCTCCCGACCATAAGAATCGAATTCATAACCGTCATCTTGATGATCAATTGATACACCAACTGTCGACAGATCCTCGGATTGTCAAGCGTATGGCTTGTTTATATGGTCATGATCTTTTATTATGGCGGACGAATTTCTTCGTCAAGGAATCTGGTGCCAAAGAAATCCCGTGGCATCAGGACTTCAACTACTGGCCTTTAGAACCACCCATCATCGTCTCTGCTTGGATTGCGATTGATCCCAGCACTGTTGAAAACGGTTGTCTTCAAATCGTTCCTGGTTCTCATCGTCGAGTAATTCCTCATATCGAGTCAACGCCGGAAGTTCAGTTCAATCAAATGGGGGATCCTGATTACATTGATCTCAGCAATATCGTTACTTTGGAGATGGAGCCGGGCGAATTCATACTTTTTAATGAAAGAACGTTGCATCAGTCCGATCCCAACCATTCCAATACGCGCCGAATAGGCTTGGCTGTTCGCGTGATTATCCCAATTGTTAAAGTGCTGAACTGGGATTCACCGGATCACACACTTGTCACGATCAGCGGACAAGACCGGCTTGGAGTTAACAATTCAAGCGAACCATCAGAAAAATAAATCCGCATCATTTTATCGGTCATCGAACAGTCAAGGTCCCTGTCGGGAAGGAACAGGAATTGAGCCTTGGAATTTTCCCTAGAGCTAAAAATGGGAATTTGGTGGAAGGATAGCTGATATCTATTAGTTGAGATTAATAGCCCTTACTAAAAGGGTAAACAAACAGATCGAATTTCCAGCCCAGCAAATACCAAATACAACCAATTACCACATCGCCCAGAAATAGGCCGTAGAAAAAGGGCAAAACTCTCCGGTACAATTTCATGCCGCCATATTTGAAGATAATCGACTTTAGAATTAAACTGACCAGAAGACAGAACCACAAGACTCCGATTCCCTGCGTTGGCGCCAAAATGTACCCTAGCGGGTGAAACGGCCACCAGATGAAACGCAAACGCATTAGCGTCAGTCCGGCCGCGAAAATTGCACCGCTGAGAATGAATCCAGCTGCCATTGGGTTGGCCTCTTTCGGGTAGAGAAGTAGGGATTCTAGACGAGTAAAGACCTCTCGACCATAACCAGATGCCCAGTAACCGACATAGGGTGTGTCAGCTCCTCGCTGATAATAGAGAGACAGAAACATCCAGAAGGTTCCAATGATCGCCACCGCCGTTGTACCCACCATCAACAATAACATTCTTCGATTCGAGATTCCGACACGCTCGGCAATTTTAAAGCCCTCCAGTTGATGTGGCATTGGAGTTGCAGAAAAAGAGCGGTTAAACCAATGATACAGGGACAGAATTGCTAATGATGATGGTCTCAGATGGCGTGTGCCAATGGATTTGACCAGAAGATAATGTGGGAATATATGTTGCAAGTCGTGTCTGGGAAATCCAAGTTGGGCTCGGATTCTAGTCACGACGAAGATCAGGGACAGATATGTGGTCAAAAGTGTTACTGATAGGAACATGGACATCCCTGCCCGAACTGAAAAAACCAAGAGAAATAACAGACCTCCAATCAGTCCTCCAATTGTCAGTTTCAAAGGGATGGGTTCTTTATTCTCGGATTTTAAATCAGGCCTCAATCCGTCCCAAATTTCCAGTAGATACTTTCGGTTAAGCCAAAAAATAAGGACAAAGAAACTCAGTGCAGCCCCCATCGCTTGCTCGTTGGCAAATGGGAACGAGGGGATTTGACGCCAGCCTATCATACTGGTGACCAAATACTGAAACTTCAGAAAAAAGTAGAAAAAACAGCATGAAAAAGCTAACTCCAGCGGAATTAGGAAACAGATGGCTAAGACATAGGGGGGCATGACAATTTGAAGTGATCCAATATCGCTCCATGGCTTTTGAGTCAGGAAAGGTGATAGGCTTCCTCTTAGTTGAATAGCTGGAATTGTCGGCTCAAGGAAGTTGAGGTTATTGAACATAGTAAGGGTTCCTGCCAGGGTGAATCCTATCCAGAGCAAGGGGGTTTTGAGAAAGTGGGAGGTTTGGGTGACGATGGCTAGCGGCAATTGGATGGTTGGATAGGCCAATTTCTCTTTTTCGATCCATTGCCGCCGGAAGATTAGGTTAAAGCAGAACATTACCAAAGAAAGCGCGAAAACAAAGGCGCCCCAACTCAACAGTGGGCCCGTCCATGCCTTTAGGTTTTGGATGGAATAGAGGGTGGATTCTCCTTCATAGAATCCTTGAAGTACTTCTCTGTCACTCACTGTTAGCCAGTGTGGTAGATATCTCCACAATAACTGTTCCCACTCATTTTCTGGTGTGGCAAACCAGTAGGCGTGGCCCATAATCGACAGGAGTATTTGAAGTAAGGCATGGGTACAATAGCTCGAAGATAAGCTTAGGATGACGTACAAGGCCATTAGTTCACTGGAGGCCAACTTCAGCTGTGGGGCAAATTTCCCGCTAAGCAAGTTCAAAAGTGAGAAAAAAAACAGGATGAAAACAACGTTGACGAAGGGTACGATGTAAATAAAGTAGGCGCGTGGGGATTCGCGCATGGCTTCAACTTCAATCATCCACCGGAAGTTAAAAAAGAGCACAATCAAGCCAATGATCATCACTCGAAGCGTAATGCCAGAAGAAATCCGGTTAGTCGCAGTTTGCATAGCTGTTTTCTTTAGGCAATCATAGTAGAATCGGATTTTTAGTTAGGAAAGTTGGCGAGTAAAGACACTGCTGGGCTAATAAGTTAGAAGAGCCAGCTATCCACTGTAAAGAGGTGAAGGTCGAGTTGGACGAGTGGGCCGAGTTGGCGGGTGCTGACTCTAAATTGCCAACGGAGGCGCACGTAGAATTTTGGCTTTTTCTTCTAGCGAAAAGTGGCTCATCTCTGACTGGAATTGGCCAAGAGAAAATGGTTGTTCGTCAGCAACCATAGGTAGACCATCTTCTTCTTCAGTAACAAGATTGGATTCAGCCCGATGCTGGACAGCCAGCCAGATCACTTGTTCCCGCTGACGGATGTGTTCAGGCGTAAAGACATCCACAACCGTATCACGGCGATGGTAGCCGAAGTAGACGGTGATGCGTAGGTCTGGGGAGGTATTGGTGAAAGACCCGTGGATCAGGTTGCGATCATGTACGATGACATCACCAGCTTTAACCGGTACTGGAATCGAATCGGGAAGTCGTGGTCCATGCTTTTCGGCCATCGATTTCAGGTTGGCCTGACCCCAACGATGCGATTTTGGAATCACGTGCAGACATCCGTTATCCTGTGTTGAAGGGTAAAGATAAATTCCGAAATTGACACCGCGTACCGGCTGAACGCCCGTTTTGAAGTTACCATCTTGGTGCCATTCAAACGGGGCCCCATTTTCGGGCATTTTGATGACAATTGATTCGGCAAACGGTACAAAATCGGAACCGTACAGGGAGGTCACCGCTTGAAGCAATTTTGGATGGCCGTAGGTTCTCAATATCACCTCCGACCGCGCCAGCGGGTTACTGATGCGATTGATAACTTGATGTCCACTATCTGGATCCAGAACTGTAAACGCATAGTCTTCGGGATGTTCAACCACTTGGTTGTAACGGTTTTCGCTGGCTCCGAGATGAATTGGTGCCGAATTAATCATCCAATTCAGTTCCTGTCGAAGCATCTCGATTTCGGTTTCTGGCAGCAACTGTTTCAGCACTAGAAAACCATTTTCTTGGTAACAATCGGTTTGGGCACGAGTCAGCATCTTAATCCCAGATCTCGAAATTTATTCTAGTGCAACTGCCGCTTTAGTTTAGCCCAAGTGATGGATAAGCGTCCAGTAGGGTCAACCGCCATGAAGTCACCTTCCATGACAGTTTTGATTTCAGCTTCGTTTAAAGCGCGATTAAAGATGGCCACCTCATCAATGACTCCATTGAAGAAGCGTTTAGCATCTTCATTGAAGTCTTGTCCGATTTTTAAGGTAGTCTCGTTATCAAACAGGGTTTTGGTTGCCGTGGCTTTGCTGTCGTTGGCTAGTTTGCCATCTACATACATCCTGAGAAAATCGCCCCCTTTAAAACTGATGGCGGCATGATGCCATTGACCATCCTTCAGAACTGCTTCGCTATGGACATCAGTAACGCTAACTCCTGGCTGAAACTGACCATTGGATGAGACCTCAGTTGAAAGGGCGCCCGCGAGATCATGGTGCAGGCGCAAATTGTAGGTGCGCTGACCACCAGGCCCCCAGTATTTAGAGATAATGCCGCGCGTATTATCGTACTTGTCGGACATGAACCATGCCATATAGGAGATTTCTTTGGCCGGATTCAAGGTCGCGCTATCCTCCACCTCGACGAAGTCGCCTACTTTGCCGCCGAACTCCAAAGCCGTTCCGTATTTTCCCTTAGCCCATTTGGCACCGCCTTTTATTTTCCCATCATTACCATTATTGGATTCATCTTTGACGACCTTACCGGCGTTTTCGCTAAAGGTGAAATAAAGCACACAAGCATCTTTCTGGGCCATGGTATGTAGGCTGAAAACGGTTATCACTAAGCCCATAATCACGATTCTGAAATATGGCATTGTGTTTTTCCTTAAGTTAGAATTTATTTTGATCTGAATTAGCGTTTCCTAAGAAATTGTTAATTTAGTGGAAGATTATCCTCTACTGCCCACTGAAGAAAAAAATA
>DTUY01000052.1:0-64112 GCA_012963885.1 Candidatus Poribacteria bacterium
TCTTAAGCATTGGATAATTCATAAATCTCCATATGGAGAGCATTTAGGCGAACTTTATATTGCGGGGTGTCGTTTCCAACCAACCTGCTTCGGCGTCGGGAAAATATTGTTTTGCCGATCAAAGAAGTTGAGACGTTTGATCAGTATCCACCCCCATTTCGAACTCTCCAACAGGAATAAGCACTGTATTCTCCGGATATCGTGTGTCAAAGGCTTGAATTTTTAGAGGCCTTTTTGTTATGACAGGTTCGTTAAGGTTGTCACGCACAGAGATAACCACGTCTATTTGCCGACCTGCTAAGATTTGGGGGGGCTTCCTAGGTTGTTGTTGACAGCTTAGTAAATAAGATTTCTCCATTTACCATCCAAGTATAGGCTAATTGATCCTTATCCAGATCAAGCGCGGCCACTTTAAAAAAACAGCTGTTTCTCCTGATTGAACTGTTGCAGGTAGTATTAATTGCTCAATAACTAGTTCAGCGTTATCATCACGTCCATAAGCCAAAGAACTCAAACAAAGAACGATAAGGAATATTATAATTGGTTTCAATTTAAGCCTGAGTCAAGCTAATATCAGATAAAGAAGACGATTTTTCGACCCGAGGATGACTCTTTAGATCTCTTCTCGCCTTTGTTGCAACGCAATTTTCCGACTCTTATGTGTGTTTGTGGTTAAGTTATGATCCTATACTCGTGCAAACTTTTGAAACCTTTTTTCAGCAATAACCTCGCTGACATATAAATCACCATGTGAATCAATCCAGATTCCATGCGGTGAATCGCTAAACTGACCAGGGGTAGTACCCTTCTCCCCCCAATGCCCGATAATCTGACCCTCGATCGTCATGATGGTGATACGTTGCCCTCCCTCGGCGATATGAATAATATTGTCTGGATCGATGAACAGATCATTTGGGGAGCGAAGATCCTTCCATTCCGTCAGATATTCCCCCTCTGAATTGAAGATTTGACAACGGCGATTCCCTCGATCCAAAATATAGATCCGGTCATCTTTGTCCACGGTGATATCGTGAGGGAGGTTGAACTCACCCGGGCCACTCCCTGCTGATCCCCATGATACGATTACCTCACCCTTAGCAGTCAAACGATGAACCCGTGACTGACCGTAACCGTCAGAAACGTATATCTGACCAGATTTCGACAAGACCGCACGAGTAGGTTCATTAAATGGTTGCCCTGATTCACCGGGTTGATCAACTCTCCCTATTGTCATCAGCAGATCGCCGGACAATGAGAATTTTCGAACCGTGTGATCATCCCGGTCTGTAGTGAAAATTTCATCGTTCGCACTGATCCAGATACCATGAGGGTGCTTAAAAATGTCTTCTCCCCAAGATGTGAGGAAAGTACCATCCGAATTGAAAACCAATACAGCTGGTTGGGGACTCCGATTAAAGACATAAACTCTGTCTTCGGAATCACAAGCAACACCGGAGACCAGACCTAACTGTGGAATTTGCCCCCATCCTTCAACAACTTCGTATCGATAATCACCGCTGCCAAAGATCTTCATCATCTTCTCCTTATTGATTGGTTTTAGGTCAGTGCAGGTGCAATCACGATTTCTGAGTTTGCGTTGGATAGTTGTTCTCTCAGTGCTTGAGCAATGAGAAGTTCTTCCCCTTGGTTAAGGGTATAGGCGTTGATGGTGATGGTGTTATCGCTATCAACTTCGACGCAAACGCGAGGCGAACCTGCGTCAAGTGCGTTGGCTATCTGTCTGGCGTTCTTGCCCAGGGTTTCTGGATCGAAAGTGACATGGAGGTCTGATAAAGTATGTCTTTTATGACAGACAATTTCGGTTGATACTTGATCAAGGAACTTGAGGTGTTCTGAGATAACAGCATACCTTTTATTCTGATTTCTTAATCGTTCCTGGTGATCCATATTCATCCAGATATCGATGGCTGTTACCAGTCCGATGATTTCCTGCCGATCGACTTTCATGCCTCTCCCGATTGGGCGTGGGCCGATGAATCCATGGGCGATGACAGCTTGGATTAGGTCTTTCCTACCACAGGCAAGACCAGTAGAATGTGGCGCATTAAAATATTTACCGCCAAAACAAACTAGGTCTGCCGATTGCGCATTCCGACGAAAGTAGTCAAGAGGATGAATCTGCGCGGCAGCATCGGCGATGACGGGAATGTCGTGTGCGTGCGCCATCTCCACAACTATTTCTAATGGGATAGCATTGCCTTGATTAGGCTGAATCAGGTAAGCAATGGCCGCTGTATCAGGCCCAATTGCACGTTCCAGTTGTTCTTCCGTACATCCGTTGTCATTACCAACAATGGTTAGCTTACTACCGGGTATTGTATAGGCGCGATCATACCCATATCGCTGTATCTTCTGCAGGATGATTTCGTGTTTCAGCCCGGTAGTATCTGGTAACTGAGATCTTTTATCTGGATCATTACCTGTCATAACTGTAGCTGAACATAGTACCAGTGCCGCGTAACATCCAGCTGTTGGATAGGCGGCTTCTACACCTAGTTGCGTGGCGACATATTGACCTGCCTTTTCCAGCAATTCTGACATTTCGACATAACTGCTGTCAGCTTCCTGCATCGCCTTCCTGACCGCGGAAGAGGGCGTTGAACCACCACGGGCAGTCAGATTTCCAGTGGCATTAATCATGGGGCGAACACCCAGTTTTTGGTAAATCCCCCCCCAACTATTTGCTGTCATGACAATCTCCTTTTTTGTCGCCATTTAACAGGATACGCAATCACGATAGAGAAAGAAACTGCGATCTTGAGTTTGTAATCACAATCTGTCTTAGTGTTTACATAGTCGTAAACACTATTTCCACCATTCTATCAGTTTTGCTTTGGAATTCCAAACTTCTGTCGGATCTCAGCGTGAGAGGATTCTGAAACCCGATGGGATTGTACACCGGAATGAAACAAGTGTGGAGGTAATGCGCGAGAAATCGACTTATGTGGTTTAGGTAATGGAGGAGCGTCTGACAAAACTTAGGTGTTAATTGGAAAACAGTTAACCGAATTAATATCTACACCAATTATAGTATCAGCTATCTGGTGCAAGATATTGTGCTGTTCAGTGTTAATAGTCAACTGCATGGACTTCACTAGTACCAATCTCGGCCTCTCATGATTGATATCGAATATGAAATGGATCTTCGCGGAGTTAATCAAGTACAGTACTTTGATTTGCGTAGTCTGTAACTAAACTTAGCCATTCCAATCGATTTGATCTAATGGCTTGAGTGACTTTACACACCTAAATCCAAAAAGTCGATCCGCGTCTTTTGGAGGACGCGAGTTCCGGTTTGAGACTCTCAGATTATCTGTGTTACCAAGCCATGAACCGCCGCGAATGACTCGGAAACTCTGAATTCCTTCAAAGTTGGAGATGATTCGTTTTACTTGCCCTCCTGAAAAAGGATTCTTATTAAAATCTGTAGCGTAGGATTCTTCATTATACTCATCCAAACACCATTCGGAAATGTTTCCAGCCATGTCGTAAAGACCATAACCGTTTGGTGCGTATGATCCGACCTGGGAGGTACGTTTAACTTTGCCGGCATAGTTAGCATTTACAACGGATATGTCATTACCCCATGGATAGCGTTTACTTATCAGCCCTCCGCGAGCGGCATATTCCCACTCGGCCTCTGTTGGCAACCTTTTTCCTGCCCACAAAGCATAGTTCATGGCATCATACCAAGTAACATAAATAACTGGATGATTTTCGGTTGGTGAATATTTGCCAATTTTTCCCCAATCCAATTCAGTGTTTCCAGTTTTCTCGATGAAAGCCTTATATTCTCCAACTGTTACTTCGTTTTCATCCATGTAGAAAGCCTCGATGTGGATTGCCTTGGTTGGTTGTTCGTCGGGATCTCCCTCGTTGAAAGAGTCTCCCATCTTAAATATTCCTGCACGGATAAATACCATATCTTTTTCTTTCACTAATGGGGCTATCTCTTCGACTTCTCCCTCTTTGATCGGAGTTATTGCAACGGATTTACCTCTTTCCATGGTTTTAATACGAGCCTCTAAATTCGTCAGAATGAGTCCTTGCTCTTCAATCGCATCCACCAGATTATTTATATCCGCTATGTCTTCCAACTCCCTAATTTGATTCTGAAGATCATTAATCTCTTCTGTTTGCTGGGTTACAACTTCTACTAAATTGCTGGTATCAGGCTTTTTTGACACCTGCTCGATACGATTTTCCATAATAATGATTGTGTTTAATAATTCATCCAGAGTGTTGTTTTCTATGTCGTTAATTCGGTTTTCGAGTTTCCCGATTTGTGTTGTCTGCTCTAGAACAACATTTATCAACTCGTCAAGGGTTGTGTTCTTTTCCAATTTGTTGATTCGATCGTTTAATCCTCCAATCTCTTTGTGCTGATTCAGCAAATTATCCTGTAGCTTTTCATGTGAGCTAAGTTTAGTCTCAAGTGTCCCCAATTGTTTTAGGATCTCTTTCTCGGTTGGCTCTAATAAGTCCAGACGCGTACCTAGACCCTGTATTTGCTGTTGCTGAAAATTAATGAGTTCCATAAGATCACTTAATTGTTTATCTTCCTCACTACTATCGCTACACCCAATCATAATTGTTAGCCCTAGTAGCACAAGAATGCCAGAAATTTGTCGTATCAGTGATTTTATCTTCATGTTTCAAATTCCTTGTTACGAGAAGTTACACTTGTTTGGTTTGAAGAGATATTCGATTGTGCTAATATCTCTATTTACGTTTGTTTCTTTGACTCGTGCAAGAGATCTATTAAGGCAAAAATTAAAATCACGGCAACTCATAATCGATTTTCCAAATTAGCTTCTGGCTCTACCAGCAAACCCAACAGATGTTGAATCACCAGCAAAATCCCCCCAGCCGATTCTATTGTATGCCTGTTTGATCATAACGTGGGAGAGCGTCGAACTGGCGAAGCATTCGATGGTGCCTATATTTTCGCTCGTGTCGTACCAATTCCCGTCCCATAAAACACGGGATTTTTCTCTGTCGTTACCGTCCCAATCCTCACACCGTTCTCAAACGTTGTCCGCCATATCAAATAAACCACAGCCATTCGGTAAAACTACCTACAGACACAGTGGTCTTATCCCACTTATCCTTGCCGCCAGTACAACAGTAACTAGCATAGTCTCGTGCAACACTTTCATCATCTCCCAAGAACATTCTTTGCCAACCAATCCGCCCCGTGCAGCAAATTCCCACTCTGCTTTGGTGGGCAGCCTATTGCCTGCCCATTTAGCATAAGCTGTAGTATCTATAAATCTTTTCCTATAATTCACCTTCAAACTGATGATCAGTTGACTTCAAGAACTTCTTAAACTGACCAGCTGTACACTTTAGTTGCATCCAACCAAAAGTCTCTAGGGCTACCTGAAACTTTGACTCTCTCAGTAATTAGGACTGCCAACTCGATCAAAAGTTTCCCGTTCACTGACCGAGTCTAAAAACTATCTGTACGCCATCTTTCTTCCAAGTAATCTTCTTTGCCGTGATACCTTTCAACTCTCTAGCATTTCCGACCACTACTTCTTCAGTATCCTCAGTACGCACCAAATCTACCCAGACCACCATCAACACGATAGTATTGGCAAGAAACAAAAAGAATTGCTGGATACAACTAGATTTGGGGATTCTAATCCATGCAAAATTCAAAACAGGAACCCGCAATGATATAGAATACAATAGCTGTTAACTGATGTCAAACAGGTCATTACTCAAACACTGACCGAAACTGGAGACCAAGGTGAAAAAGCGACAAAAGGTCGTATCGACTCCACAGACTTTCCAGA
Source organism: Candidatus Poribacteria bacterium (assembly GCA_012963885.1). Lineage (GTDB taxonomy): Bacteria > Poribacteria > WGA-4E > WGA-4E > UBA9662 > UBA9662. The sequence continues at coordinate 5,823 of DTUY01000052.1, forward strand.
TAGTTTCGATTAAACTTCTGGCTCCCGCGATGGGATGGAACCAGAGCCAAACGAATCGTCAATTAGCCTTTCTTTGTCCAATCTTTAGAAATCTATGTAATCTCAGGAAAAGTGAGGCGACACCTGGCCGACCCCTTTGTTACCGATGGAACTCTAAGAAGACCTCGATTTGCAACAGCAAGAGTTTAAAAGATTTCTTCCAACTTTGCTCCACTAGAGTAATACCAGGTTAGTTTCAATGGACATGAATGATTTACCGATTCAGGTGCTGGATCAACTGTCCCGCTATGGCCACTGCAGCAAAGACGGTTATTGGGATTACAAATTCCATCTGCTAGCCAGACTAGATAGCATCCCTTGAGTGGCGGTGGTAACCAAAGCCAACCAAGCGGAACAATCGCTGGGTCTCCTGGTTGTTGACGCTGGCTGTGATGGTAGGCCGCGTTATATGATGCCGTGACTTCTTTTTGTCAGATCGCTTGGTACCTGATCTAATCGCCATTTTTTGTCAATACTACTTGAGATATAAACCTGAAGTGTTGTATCTTGAATCTGGCAGGCAGTTCCTTTGTTAACAACGGTCTTAAGCCTCATCATCCAAAATTGGATATTGCTTGTCAAAAATACAGGGTGGTTTCATATGTCTCAAAGACCAAATATCATTTTCTCAATGTGCGACGATCAGCGACATGACTGCATGGGATGTGCGGGGCACCCTTTTATCAAAACGCCAAGCATGGATCGGCTGGCTCGTGAAGGTATTCGTTTCAACAACGGGTTCACTGCCATTCCGCTTTGCGCTCCTAGCCGTGCTACTCACATGACCGGCATTTATCCCCACCATCATGGCGTTGTTCACAATCGAGCTGCTCTGAATGAAGGGATTAGGGCATGGCCGGAACTTTTACAACAGGTAGGATACCGGACGGGATTTTTCGGCAAAATCCACTATGGCACTGCTGGCATTCCCAAACCTGGAGGGGATCCCAAGCTTGGCTTTGACCGATGGGTCGGATTTCACGGTCAGGGACTCTACAACCATCCAACCTTTATTATCGATGATGAGGAAATTCCTCATACTGGTTACAATACCGATCTTCTTGCCAATTATGTGGAACAGTTTCTTGATGATAAAGATGACCGTCCCTGGGCACTTTGTCTTTGGTATAAAGCACCTCATGGTCCCTTCACACCACCCACTCGTTATGTCAAGACTTACGTTGATGTCCAACTGCAATCTCCTCCCACGTTGAATGCTTCGACGGATGGGAAGCCTCGTAGTTTACGAACCGGTAAGCCGATGGGACATAATCATCACTGGTATCCGGATGGCAAATTCATCGGCGACAAAACTTGGGAAATATTTATGCGTGACTATGTCCGCACAGTGCGGGGTGTTGATGATGCGATCGGGCGTTTGCTTGATAAACTCGATAAAATGAGGATTTCGGAAAACACTCTTGTGATTCATACTAGCGATCACGGCTATTTTCATGGGGAATTTGGACTTGCTGACAAGCGCTGGATGTATGATCCTTCTATCCGGGTTCCATATCTCATTCGCTATCCAAAATTGATACGGAGTCCGGGCAGAATAGTTGAAGATCTAGTTTTGAGCCTCGATATTCCTGCTACAATTATGGATCTGAGTGGCTTAGGTGTACCCCAAAACTTCCAGGGACATTCATTGAAGCCGCTAATGATAGGAACTGATGAATGGACACGAGACGCTGTTTTTATTGAGTATTTTGAGGATCCACCGTTTCCGGCACTGCCGACGATGATCTGTTTGCGTACGACAGACGAAAAAATCGTCCATTACCTGCGAGAAGGAGAAGGTGATGAGTTCTACGATTTGGTCAGAGATCCAGGCGAACAGCGCAATGTCATTGATGACTCGGAATACGCCGGGAGGGTGTCGCAAATGAAGAACCGACTTGAGGAGACAAGAAATCGATACGACTTTACCGTGCCCGACTTGTCTAAGCAATACTGATTCGTTATCGAATGGTAACGGTTAGCTGTATATCCTATACTTGTAGCTTTTGTATTCATGGTCGTGGTGATGGTCAAAACCATCACTTTTGGGATTTGTTAAACAGGGAATATTTTATCTAGATTATAATGACATATGAAATACTTGATAGCTCCTATATGATTTGTTAAGTTTCTTAGAGAAGGACAGGGGATTTCTAACCAAGCGAGATATTCCCTATCTCGAGTGTGGTTGAATCGTTCTGTGTGATTGATTTGGCTGTTCTGTTTGTTGGCTATTCGATGTCGTTTCGATGGGATAATTCCTTTGTATGTTTCCCTGTCGTTTGCCTGGAAGGTTGGGTTCTGTCGTAAGACATCGGGTATTGATTGCCATAGTTCCTTAGTGCCTTCTCGACTGCGGTCACTTACGTAGAATGCAATGATCTATCTGTTCATTTGTTAACAAATCTCAAGCCTCATCATCCAAAATTGCACCTAATGGCCAATAATATTTATTATCAGCCATTCTCAAGACAGCAAATCCGTTGGTTGTTGGACGACGATCCAACTTTAACTGAAAACGCGATTTATGGAACGATATTACCCAAACCGTCCAGTATTCGCTTCGTCGTAATATTTATTAATCCCCGGCACTTCGCTCATCCCATGCCATACACCACGAAATAACGTCTGCCGCTTGGATGGTAGGGATTCAATTACTTTCTTCAGTGGACACGCCTTACCCCATTTTGCATTTATGGTGTTATAACATGTGAATAAGCACAATCGATCCCACGTTTCATTCGTCCATTGTGTTCCTGTATGGCACAGTGCTTCCGTAAAAATTACTACCGATCCAGCTGGACATGAATACGATTCCCATAGCGGACTATCCCGCTCGCTCAGTGCCGGAGGTCGTGGAAATGCTGTTTTATGGCTACCCGATAAGAACATGGTTCCTCCGTCACCATCTCTCACCTCATTTAATTCCCAGACCACACGTGTCAGTCCGGCGTGAATACGTCCCATCTGCATTTGGTAGATATGCGAATTCCCGCTGAAATTGAAATAACCTCCTCCGCCGTGAGGATTAAAATTATTGTGTCCTGCCTGTCGATGGCTGGTATAGGTATGATCGAACCGAAACCCGTAACAATCCTCGGTTGCCAAGCCTTGATGCGAAAGAATCTCGTTCAGCACGCCTACTACCGCCGGATGGTCTAGCAGTATTTGAGAGGGGCCACCGTGATTGTCTTGCTCTTCTGGTGGCAATGAATTGCGTTCATAAAGGAATTTCATCTGGTGTTCGCGAATCGTATCGAGTTGTTCTTCATCTAACAATCCGGGCAAAGTAATCCAGCCTTTTAAATCAAAGATGTACTTCTGTTCCTCGTTCATCGGTATAATGGGTAATCCGTCGGCGTTTGTTGTTGGTAACAGTGTTTTATCCAAAAGTCCCTCACTTTTTAATTAAGTTTTCTAGCTGTTATAGCCTCGCAACCGCAAAAATATTATACAGTTCTTGAATTCATCATCAAGTTGCGTTGGCTTTTTCCCGTTCTGTGACCAGTTTGATGCGCTGCATCTATCCCAACAAGATAGCAGCCGAGTGCCCAATTTTCAAGTACTCAAGTCCTAGATCGTTTAACGTTTCTCATTTGTGGTTACTCAAGGAATACTTCTTTCACGTTGGACATAAAATATAGTTGTGTGATGATTCCATATCTTTAAGATTTGATAGATATTGTATAATTACTCTAGGAAAGTGTTTACAAGAACAACGCAATATCTGGTCGGGAGTGGGTATTTATTAGTATTGATACCAGTTAATTTGGAGTTTTATGTTTAATCTAAAGATTGATTTTTTTAGCATGTATGATATTTTAGGAGTAGATCTGATAAAAAGTCGTGTCTTTTTTGGCGGAGATGTAGGTAGAAAACAAACTACCGTCAGATATGTTTGGCCTGTTGGCTGAAACCCTACAAATCAATTCTCCAAACTGCATCATGCTACTCGATATACTAGTTTGTATTCGTTAGGTTTTACGCATTGACATCAACGAAAAGAGGCAATTTTGGATACCGCGAATCTTTGTTCTATTCCGCTTATCCAAGCTGATCAGATTTGCACACCACCGAATTGGGCGCTGTGGCAAAGACGCCTAATCGACATTATGAATGAAGCAGGAATATTGTTTGTCGACAGGTATACTCGTCAGGATGGGACTCTCGTCTGGCGGGATAACTGGCCTGGTATGGATGGTTCTGACGATGCTTATGAAAGTTTTTACACTTTCCCATTATTTTACGCTTTAGGAGGTAGCCCGGACTATCTTCATTTAGCAAATAAACATTGGGATGCAATCACATGGCAATTTACGGAATATGGTCAGGTTTACAGAGAGTTTGATGCCTATTACGATTGGATACATCATGAAGAGAGTTACCTCTATTTCTATTTTTTGGCGTTGGCAAATTCATATGTATTAAAAGATTATCAACGTATAACTCGTTTTTCCGGATTCTACATTGGTGAGGACGAAGAAGCACAGAATTACGATTCCAAGCTTAAACTGATCCGGTCGCCGATCAATGGCAGTCGTGGGCCTCGTCTTGAAATGACGGCTGAGGACTGGTCAACACATCGGCGGGTGTTGGGGCACCATATTTTCCCCTTGCCGTTTGAGGATATTCCTGATGTTCCAGGGCCGACTGCTGATTGGAATGATGATGAGATATTTCCCGAAATCCTTGACATAATGAATCGACGCATGGCGCGTGGTGATGTACCCCTAAACCTGATCGCCACGTCCTTGGTGACTCACGCTTATATCTATACCAAGGAAGATAAGTATAAGGGCTAGGTTATCGAATATTTGCAGTCATGGCGAGACAGAACCTCCGCCAATGGTGGCATTGTCCCTGATAATATTGGCCTGACCGGGAAAATTGGAGAGTATATGGATGGGAAATGGTGGGGTGGATATTATGGCTGGAGGTGGCCGCATGGAGGATCTGTTCTTCTTTCAGCGATTACAATTGCTGGAACGAATGGAAAACTTCTAACGGGGGAAGATTCTATGATGGATCTAGCCCGATCTCAGATAGATCTTCTCTGGTCACTACGTCAGCAAAGTGGAGGTGAAATTCAAGTGCCCTATCGGCACACGGACTCCGGTTGGGCGGACTACCGCCTTGCTTCTCCTGAGCTTGCCATTCAGTTGTGGAATGTATCGCAAAGTTCTGCAGATTTGGATCGTATTCTAAGACTGTCAAACCAAGATCAGTGGGATAGACAGCCTCCTCCCCGTGGGAATGGTAAATCGCCAAACGCTGGTTGGTTCCGATTTGTACAAGGACACTTTCCCGATTATCCCGAGAAGATTCTTCACGCCAGTTACCGTGAGGTGTGTCGTGCACTTGAATCCATACGGCAGGACTCAAAGGATCCATCAGCTATATACATACAACATTGGATTCATCGAAATCCTGTGATTTGTGCTGCGCTAACGCAGTTAACGACAGGAGGTTCTTATCCCATTTACCATGGAGGATTACTGCATACTTTGGTCCGTTATTATGATTTTAATCAGCAACAGCCTGGTTTGCCGGAAGATGTGGCTGCGCTTATTGATGGGATTGATAACAACAAATTTCGATTACATCTGGTTAATTTAAGTCCGCTTCATTCTCGTAGGCTTGTTATTCAAGCTGGCATGTTCGGAGAGCATAAATTTTCAGAAGTTTCGATCACCTCCCCGGATGTATGGCAATCAATCCAGTCAAAATGGCTTCAGATTTTACTCCTTCCTGGCAACAGAGTTGAAACTTCATATTGATATGGACAGGTATGTTGGCATACCTAGCTATGATACCCCATGGAAATCGCGTGAAAGTGATCTCACGACTATCAAATTGCGAAATCCACAGGTTGATCCAGGAAGTATAATTTTCGAATGAAAAGAGGACCATCTGCCCAGAGAGGATAAACAATAGGCTAAATATAGTCATAGACCAAAAAATTCGTATTGTAGTGATAGAAAATTGCAGCCAAGCCGATTTGGTAAGAATTACTAAAATTAAAAGAAAAATCTTGTTTATATCAGGCATTTAAGTGATTATTAGAAAATCATTGGGGGCTCTTTGGTTATGAGAATTAAAACGGTTGAGATGTATACATTAAACATTCCATTTTATTGTGATCGCGTTAGCAAACATATGCATCGGGCACTAACGCATAGTGAGCGTGTATGTGTCTACCGCACTGAATTGGATAGTGGCATCATCGGTTATGGCGAAAACCTATCGGATGAGTCTAATAACATAGAACGTGTTGTTGGTCAGAATCCGCTGGCGATTCTACAGGATGATAGCATTGGAACTGGTATCCAAATGTCTCTTTTTGATGCTGTTGGTAAATCTATGGAGGTTCCTGTCTATCAGTTGTTAGGAACTAAGGTTCGTGATCGATGCCCAATTTCATGGTGGGACATCGACATGCCGCCAGAAGACTGGATGGAGGAAGCCAAAGAATCGATTCAACGTGGTTATACATCAATTAAGCTGAAAGCACGTCCGTGGAGGGATATTTTTGACCAAGTACATAAAGTTGGAAGTGTTGTGCCGGAGAATTATAAGTTCGATATAGATTTCAACGGGTTCCTGCGAACAGCGGATGGCGCCATGCCTGTTTTGCAAGAACTGGATCGGCATCCTAACGTTGCTTATTATGAAAGTCCATTCTATCTTGGTACTAATCTGAAAGGTGCTGGGCGGTTGCAGGAAGCAGTTACCAATCCTATTGTTGAGCATTTCAATGAAGATTGCTTGCACGCTCGGGTATGTAGTGGTTTTGTGGTCGGTGGAGGAGCATCGGGGATCAGACGTGTTGGTACTTTATGTGCCTCATTTGATAAACCTTTTTGGTTACAGATGGTGGGTACAGGTATTACCACTGCGTACGCCATGCATTTAGGGGCAATTTTAACACACGCGCAATTACCAGCTATAACCTGTCACGAATTGTGGGAACACTATCTACTGAAAGAGCGGTTGGAAGTGTCAGAAGGTATGATCTCGGTGCCAGGATTACCTGGTCTTGGAGTTGAAGTGGATGAATCTGCTCTGGAATATTACCGTGTTGAACCAGGAACGCCAACTTTGACCGAACTATACAAACGGCAGCAATATCTCTGTCGTGTACACATTCCGAATGGCGAAGGTCGCGAAAATATACATGATTTTTCTGGCGAGAGTGTTTACTATCCCGCTTTTAGTGAAGGAGAATACCCTGGGTTTGTTCGTGGAGTATGGATGGAAGTCATTGATGCAGATGCTTAATTGTCAGATCACGATGACTTCTGGCAGATATAGATGATGCCCGGATAAGGAGCCAGTGATTTGACAAGGAATTCGTCACGAATCTTTAAATTTGATCTCGTGATCAGGTTACGCCATGTGTCAGGGGATAGGTAGTTGGGCTGTTCTAGAGTTGGTATGCTGTAGATGCCAAGGAATAGTTTGACCCTCTCTTCTAAGCTGGCGTAATGGAATTTCCACTTTGGTATTGTTGTGTTGTCCTTTAAGAGCAGAATACCATTATTGGTTAGACTGTCTGCGCAGGAAAACAGAATGCGTTGTTGTGTTCCAATTGGAAACAGACATAAAACATCGATTAACAGAATGGTGGAGCTTGGTTCTACTGCTATGTTAGCGATGTCTCCATGTTCGAAAGTTAGATTTTGTATGTCCTTGGTGATCTGTTGTGCAATTGCTAGGCGTGGTAAAGAAACTTCGATGCCCAATATTTCTTGTTTCCGGGAAGAAGCTAATAACCAACTGAGTACCCCGTAACCGCTACCAAGATCGATGATCCTCCCCGGCGTTGTGGGAATGTACTGGTTTATGGCCTTAAGAATAGGTTGCAGACAGATCAAACGTGTCCAAACCCGCATCTGATCGGAAAATGATAGTGAGGAACAGGAATCTGTTATCTGTCGACAATCTTGATTAGTTAAAGGACCATCACCAAAAATGCGTGATAATTGATACAGAATGTGGGGGATCATCTGCTTTCTGCGATTCGTTCTAAATAATATCTGCTTGTATGCTTGATTCTGCATTGAACTTTCACAAGTTAGTTTGAGCTGGCATGAAATCGAATTAAGTTGCCGTATGCCAAGCGATTGATCAAAATATTTTTGGCGCATTCAATCCGAAATCTTATTTCTCCATTTTGTCGTAATTTCGTTTTAAAAGTGTTCAAAGTGTCCCACAGATAGATTCCTATACGTGGTAGATAGTAGCTTTGGCTATTGATAAGCTGTGGACTAGGGTTTAGACTGAATGCAATATGGTAGTCTGCGTCTTTAACTAACTGTGTAATTCTGGGGTTGTAATTTCCGTATGGGTAGGCGAAACAATCGATTGGTTTTTGTAGGATGTCTTCTAAAATTGATTTAGATACCTTAAGTTCCGTTTGAACAGTTTCATGGTGTTGGAATGTTAAGAAAAGGTGGTTTAGCCCGTGAGAACCGAAGGTGTAGCCTTCCAGAGAGAGGTCAGTGATTTGATCTTTGCTCAGGTGTTTAAAGCGTTTCCAACCGAGCCTTGCATCCCAGGAATTCCATTTCCCCACGTATCCGGCTAACATAAAAATAGTGGCGGTGAATCCATAACGTTTTAAGATCGGAAAGGCATGAGTATAGCAGCTTTCATATCCATCATCAAATGTTATCATAACAGACTTTTTGGGTAGTTTCTTATTTTCTAACAAGGCTTTTGTTAGACTGTTTGGCGAGATGGTTTGATATGCCTGACTGTGTAAAAACGCAATTTGCTTCTCGAAGGCCGACGGCGATATCCAGGTAATTCCAAGCTCCTTCTGAGTTCCTATCTTGTGATAGGCTAGAATTGGCAGCCATTCGATGGAGGCATCACCCTTTTCCTGTATGGATACTAATGTTTTCCTTGTAATCGACGAAATTCCTCACTCGTGGTATAAAATGTCCGGATATGCCTATCCAAAACTCAAATAACTTCGTCCTGTTTCAATTCTTCAATTTCGGTTTCGTTCATTTCCAACAACCCCTTTAAAACCTCCACGGTATGCTGACTCAGATTAGGTGCAGGTCGCTCAACGCGGCCGGGGGATTTTGATAGCTTAATTGGAATTCCTGGAATCTTTAAGGCTCCAGTCGCTTCATGTTCCACTTCTACAATCATTTCTCGTTCTAACACCTGTGGATCGGTTACGACTTTGTCGATGGTATTGACAGGTCCACATGGCACACCAATCGACTCCATCGATTCAACCCAATGGTCGGTTGTAAATTGGGTTGTGATTTCGGTTAAAATTGGAAAGAGTTGTTCGTGGTTTTCTGTTCGCAAAGCGTTAGTGCAAAATCTTTGATCCTCAATGAGGCCAGGTTTTTTGATGTGTTGACAAAATTTTTTCCATAGTTCGTTATTGCCGATGGCAATAACGACATAATTGTCCTTGGATTCAAAAACCTCGAATGGGGTAATCGACGAATGCCTTCGTCCTAGTGGCTGGGGAATCTCATTGGTTGAGAAGTATCGCATCAACGCGTTCTCCAAGATGGCTACCTGACAATCAAGCATACCGACATCTACCAACTGCCCCTCGCCTGTTTGATCCCGATAACGTAATGCGGAGAAAATGCCAATAGCCGTGAACAAAGCAGCAGTGATATCTCCAATCGAAGTACCAACACGTACCGGAGGGCGGTTTGGCTCACCGGTGATACTAAGGATACCCCCCATGCCTTGTATAATCATGTCATAGGCACCTCTTGTGGCATAAGGGCCAGTTTGACCAAAACCTGAACAGGCAGCATAAACCAGCGAAGGATGGTGTTCCTTGAGCGACTGATAATCCAAACCAAGTTTCTTCATGGTACCGGGGCGAAAATTTTCGACCACGATGTCTGACTGTTTGACGAGATCCAGAAAAATCTTTTTTCCGCGAGGATCTTTCAGGTTGAGGGTGATACTCTTTTTACCTCGATTAATGCTCATGAAATAAAGGCTGAACCCACCTTTAAACGGGCCGAACCCGCGTGCTTCGTCTCCTATAAGGGGTTGCTCAATTTTAATGATCTCTGCACCTAAATCGCCGAGAATCATTGTTGCGTAAGGACCAGCTAAAATCCGTGTTAGATCTAAAACACGTATGCCGGCTAGCGAATCTACCATTCGTCCCTCTTTTTTAAAAAAGGCAAGATAGCCTCATTATTATTTGTTCAATATTATTTTATCTTCGATTAATTTGTTTGACGAAGTGGAACACAAAACTAAAGAAAATCAAAGTCACATCCGAGATGGGCTTGTTCGACATGATTGGTGTAGAGGACACCATACCCTCTTTGGAAATGCGGCTTGGGTGGGGTAATGTTGTCCATTCGTTTCCCAAGTTCGTTATCATCGACAAGAAGTTGTACACTTTTGTTATTCACATCCAGTTCAATCAGATCTCCATCTCGTACGGCTGCCAGTGGCCCGCCAACGGCAGCTTCGGGAGATATGTGTAGGACAACAGTCCCAAATGCAGTACCGCTCATACGAGCATCTGAAATCCGAACCATATCCTTAATACCTGCCCGCAGCAGTTTCTTGGGAATGGGCAGATAACCGGCTTCGGGCATTCCCGGCCCTCCGACCGGGCCAGCATTTTGAAGCACAATCACGTGATCATTTGTGACATTCAGATCCGGATGATCAATTCGATTGTGCAGATCTTCAATCGATGTAAAAACTAATGCTGGCCCCCGATGCTGGAGTAGGTGCGGTGAAGCAGCAGAACGCTTAATAATCGCGCCATTTGGTGCTAAGTTCCCAAACAAGCATGTCAGTCCCTTTTCTTCTAACAATGGATCATTTCTGGTTTTAATAACATCTTGCCACTCAGGTGGTGACGGAACTTCCATTAGGTTTTCTCCGAGGGTCTTGCCGTTGATTGTGGTTGCTTGACAATGGAGAGATGCCTCTAACTCTTTCATCACAGTTGGAATGCCACCGGATTTAGCCAGATCTTCCATGTAGTATTTTCCACTTGGTTTCAGATTGACTAAAACTGGTGTTTGATCTCCGATCCGGTCGAAATCAGCCAGGGTTAACTGAATCCCAATTCGTTTGGCAATGGCAGTTAAATGAATAATAGCATTCGTTGAACCACCGATAGCCATCAAGACGCGGATCGCATTTTCAAATGAGTGTTTTGACAAAACACGGGACGGGCTCAAGTCTTTCTGTATTGCAGCCACAACTGCTCTGCCCGTGGCTTCAGCATGTCGACGCCGATCGGCCATCACCGCCGGAATCGCTGCTCCTCCCGGTAACATCATGCCCATAGCTTCTGCTAGTGCAGCCATGGTACTGGCTGTTCCCATTACCATACAGGTCCCGGTACTCGAACATAATCGACTATTAATCAACTCCATTTGTTCATCATCCATTTGCCCAGCTCGGTATTCTCTCCAGAATCGGCGGCAATCGGTACAAGCTCCCAGTCTTTTTCCTTGGTAATCTCCTGTAATCATTGGCCCCGCCACCAAACAGATTGCCGGTTTGTCAGCGCTAAGCGCACCCATCAATTGGGCTGGTACAGTTTTGTCACACCCGCCTAACAACACTACTCCATCCATCGGCTGTGCTCTAATCATTTCTTCAGTGTCCATTGCCATCAGGTTACGAAACATCATCGTCGTTGGAGAGGTGAAAGTCTCACCGAGAGAGATTGTCGGAAACTCAATCGGCAGAGCTCCTTGTGAGAGAATGCCTCTTTTCAACGCTTCGATTAAATCGCTAAAATTCTGATGGCAACTATTAAATCCGCTAAATGTGTTAACAATCCCGACAATTGGTCTATTGAGTTCATCATCAGTGTATCCTATAGCCTTAGCAAAGGCTTTTCGTATATAAATACTGAACTCGGGGTCTCCGTAGTTCGTTAATCCCTGTTTGATTCCGGTGGTTTGATCCAATTTCATGTTTTTTTATCAGATTGTTTGAAAAGCTGAAGAATTTCTTTATGTGAGGAGACAACAACGTCAGCGTGGTCTAGGTCTTCGCTTGGTCTGGAAGTTGTTATTCCAATACAATACATCCCCGCATTCTTAGCTGCCATAATGCCGTTTGGAGAATCTTCTATCACGCAGCAGTCCTCAGAACTCATTTCTAGCTTTTCAGCTGCATATAAAAAAATTGCTGGATCCGGTTTAGATTTATTGCCTACATCTGAGATTTTGAAGATATACTGGCCGAAAATACTCGACAAACCTAACTTTTTATCAGCGGCATCAAGTAAGTGGTTATGAGAGGCTGTCGCAATACAGGTTTTGATTTCCCTCTCTACTAAATATTGATGAACTTCTAAAAACCCTGTAATATAAGCCAATGAAGATTGATATAATCCTTCTACCAAGCCCAATCGTTCCTTCATTAGCTTCTGTGTGTCTCCCGCAATACCATGTATGTCTTTTAGTATTTGTGTTGTATCCCATAAACTCCTGCCTAACAGAGTTTTAACTATCGACTCCCGATTATAGGCAATTCCTTTTCTTCTCAAAAAAGCTATGTCGGCAAGTTCATAGAGCGGTTCGCTGTTTATGACCACCCCATCCATGTCAAAAATAATTGCTTTCCGAATCACTAGTCAGTTTTCGTTTTATTTGTTTAGTTAGCTTGATATCCTGCTAAGTTCATAATGTTTTTAGAAGTCGTCATGCCTTCATTTTTCTATAGTCTTTAAAGTGTAAGCATCTTCAAATAATGGTGAAGGCTCAAGGCAAAACACTCATATTATCATAAAATAGCCGGATCTGAAAGTTCAAATGGAGTTGTTTACGTTGTTCTGATTTAATCTTTCTTCAGTAGTGACTAGGTTTTGTTGACATTTGAGAAAATGTGGCATCATATTCAGATATCGAGAATAAATTATCAGAAAATCAATGGTTGTAAATTCTACAGTTTCTCACTGGTTGCCACCAGCTTTACCTCGGAAATCCTGGTTAATTTGAGTAATGTTATTCTGGCATTTACTGGTGTTTAATGGTTTATGAAGTTGTGATGAGTTACTTGATAACGCCGAACATCTAGTCCTGTATAAGGATTGTTAAAATTGTTGTGGCATTTCGCTAGGGGATTTTTGGTCTGTTTAAGTTTTTTCTGCAAAGGGTTGATCAAAAGATTTAGGAAGAAAGGTTGCCAGAGTGATCGAAGGTCCAACAGCAGGATCCTTGTGCTTTGGAGTCTGAAAAAGTCATAGCTAGTATAAGGATCCGATTATGTGGTCGACTGCTCTAACACGTGAAGCTAGTTTGAGTGCCTCAGAAGAACCGCATGTTGTCCGATATACCAATATAAATTTGGTTGATAATGTTAATCAAGAGTTAGAGACTATTGGATTAATTGATAGAACGAGCTTTTGACAGTTTTAGGATGGAATACCAAATTTAGGAAAGAGCATTAGCGTAACAAAGTTGCCGAGCTATCGTCGTCCGGCCAATAGCTATTTGGACTTGATACTTGGAGCGAGTAAAGGATAAAATAAAGCAGATCGAAGTTCGTATTATATCCGCTCCATAAATTCGGGGAATGATTATGTGCTTTTTAAGACGGCATAAGGCGAAAGGACTGGTAGTTGTTTTAATATGCTTCAGTATGACTATCCTGTTTGGATGTGAGGTCCTCCAAGAAGCGCAGAGGCGTAAACAGTTGAGAACCAGAGAAGAAATGAGCAATCAAGTCAAGCCTGAGAAGAATGCTTCTGGAGGAAATGCTCTTGTTGGTCAGATCGCTCCTGACTTTACATTAACAGACCTCAATGGTGGTTCCATTACGCTATCAAGTTTGAAGGGTAAAGCTGTTCTCCTCAATTTCTGGGCAACTTGGTGAGGCTCGTGCCGTGTGGAGGTTCCACACTTAGAGGCACTATACAAAAAGTACAGCGATCAGGGACTAGTTATACTTGGAGCTAGTGTTGACCAAGATTACGAAAGTCTTAGGCAGGTTGTGCAGAGGGAAATTTCCTATCCGGTGCTTAGAGACAGTCAGGGTGATGCTTCCATCCTTTACGGGGTCAGGGGGATACCAGCTAATTTTTATATCGATAGGTTGGGAAAGGTTAGTAAAGTTGAAGTTGGCTTCCATGGGGAATTGGCTCTTGAGAATAATATTAAGGATATATTATAAGAATGGGGAATCTCGACTTTTGGGTCGTTATCGTTTAGATAAATATATGTGACTGCATAAAGAAGGTTTTGCAGTTGCCAAATCATAACGTCAGTTGCTTATCCCCAAAACAATTCCCAGTTTTTTAGTATAGTCGTGTTTTCTGTCTCTGAACATCAGTTCCAGAAACATGACCATATAATAATAGTGCCTACCATAGGAAATCATTCCAAGCGCGCCGTCGTAGGATCAGGTATGTCTTGATGTGCTTCAGAATGATCCCATCGTCCAACTGCTAATTGAAATTTGGGTAGACTGCGTCTTCTGGTTTTACTGTTTTTTCTAGATTCTATTTTGGCAGACATAATCGTGTTTAGACGCCAAATAGTGCATGCTCAAAATCCACATGGTGTAACTTCGTATGATGATATCAATGCTAAAATCCTCAGTTGGAAAGAAGTTTTTAATGGGGCTAACCGGTCTGGCTTTTTGTGGGTTTCTCGTTGAGCATTTAACTGGTAATTTTCTATTACTTGTTCGTAATTCTGAACCCTACAACAAATACGCACATTTCCTGACCGGTTTTGGAGAATTACTTTACATTGCAGAATTCATTTTGTTGGGAGCCTTTGTTGTTCATGTCGCAACAGCGATTTCAGTAACCCGCAAAAAGAAGATGGCACGTCCTATCAGCTATGTTGCTAAAGGAAACGCTGGCGAGCCGAGCCGAAAATCAATTGCTTCAACATCGATGATTATCACCGGAATAATTTTGCTTGTTTTTGTCGTTGTACACCTAATCAACTTTAAGTTTGGAGCCAAATACACTGTAGAAATTGGCCCTGAATCTGTCAGAGATCTTTATAGACTAGTCCACGAGAAATTTGGAAAAGAATCTTATGTTTTTGGTTACGTCGCTGTGATGTTTATGCTCAGTATGCACTTAAGGCATGGATTTTGGAGTGCTTTTCAATCGCTTGGGATGAGCAACCCGAAATACACAGCAATGGTCCAAGCACTTGGCATTTTCATTTCGTTCTTTATCGGTTTTGGATTTCTCGCGATTCCAATTTTAATTTATATTGGGGCAAAAACGGGCTTTTATGGGGGATGATGTTGCAATGATTTTTGAGACAAAAATACCAAGTGGCCCTTTAACAGAAAAATGGGGCAGGCATAAGTTTAATATGAAACTGGTCAGTCCTAACAACAAACGGAATTTTACTATTTTAGTTGTTGGAACAGGGTTGGCTGGCGCTTCCGCAGCAGCGTCACTCAGCGAATTAGGTTATAATGTCAAGAGTTTCTGCATTCAAGATTCTCCAAGGAGAGCTCATAGCATCGCTGCACAGGGTGGAATCAATGCGGCCAAAAACTATCATAATGATGGTGATAGTGTGTGGCGACTATTTTACGATACTATCAAAGGTGGTGATTATAGGTCACGAGAGGCAAATGTTTATCGCCTTGCTCAGGTGAGCGCAAATATCATTGATCAGTGTGCAGCGCAAGGGGTACCATTCTCACGTGAATATGGGGGACATCTGGCAAATAGATCTTTCGGCGGGACACAGGTATCTCGCACATTCTACTGTCGTGGTCAGACAGGACAACAGTTGCTGCTTGGTGCTTACGGGTCTTTGATGCGCCAGGTTGACGCTGGGAGCATCAGAATGTTCCCGCGAAGGGAAATGTTGGATCTCGTAACTATTGATGACAAAGCCCGAGGAATCGTTGTTCGGAATCTCATCACGGGGCAAATTGAGTCCTACGCCGGAGATGCAGTGTTGTTGGCAACGGGCGGTTATGGAAATGCCTACTATCTATCTACCAATGCCATGAATTCTAACGCAACCGCCGTCTGGCGTTGCCACAAACGTGGGGCGTTATTTGCAAACCCATGCTTTGCCCAAATTCACCCAACCTGCATTCCGATTTCAGGCAATCATCAATCTAAACTAACGCTTATGAGTGAAGGGTTGAGAAATGATGGGCGTATCTGGGTGCCTAAGAACAAAGATGATAAACGTCCACCGAATGAGATCCCAGAAAACGAAAGGGATTATTACCTTGAAAAGAAATATCCGAGTTTCGGGAATCTTGTGCCACGTGATGTTGCATCGAGAAACTCCAAGGCGGTTTGCGACGAAGGACGGGGAGTCGGAGAAACAGGTCTGGCTGTCTATCTCGACTTTGCTGGCACTATAGAGCACATCGGAGTCGAAACTGTCCGGGAGAAATATGGTAATTTATTTGATATGTATGAGCGGATTACGGGTGAAAATGCTTATGAATCGCCGATGCGCATCTATCCAGCAGTTCACTATACAATGGGTGGGCTATGGGTCGATTATAATCTAATGAGTACCATTCCTGGCTTACATGTCCTTGGCGAAGCGAATTTCTCTGACCATGGAGCAAATCGTCTTGGTGCTAGTGCCTTAATGCAAGGTTTAGCGGATGGATACTTCATCATCCCTTCCACTGTTGGAGATTACATTGCAGGGGCTGAATTGCCTAAGATCACCGTCGAACACCCAGCTTTCAAAGGTGCTGAAGCAGAGATTCATGGGAGAATGGAAAAACTTCTATCCATCAAAGGGAAAAAAACGGTAAAGGAGTTTCACCAAGAAATTGGACGTATTCTTTGGGATTATGTTGGCATGTCGCGTGAAGAAACTGGACTTGAAAACGCAACCAGAGAAATTCGTAAATTGCGTGAGGAATTTTGGGGAGATGTTAAGGTTCCAGGTGACCAGAACATGCTAAATAAGAATCTTGAGTTTGCTGGACGCGTGGCTGATTACATGGAATTGGGTGAATTAATGGCATTGGATGCTTTGAATCGACGGGAATCTTGTGGCGCACATTTTCGCGCAGAAAGCCAAACCCTCGGAGGGGAAGCCCAGCGCAATGATGAGGACTACAGTTATGTGTCAGCATGGAAATACATGGGTGAGGGTAAAACGCCTATGCATTACCAAGAGTCCTTGTCTTTTGAGAACGTGAATCTGACTCAGCGAAGTTATAAGTAAAAAACGTAGTAGCCATATAAATTAACAAGGTGCTGTCAATGGGAAATATGACGTTAAATTTATCAGTCTGGCGTCAAAAAAATGCAAACAGCCTGGGCGAAATGGTCCCGTACATTGTTAGTGGTATTTCTCCTGATATGTCTTTTCTTGAAATGCTGGATAAACTAAACGAGGATCTAATTAGAAGAGAAGAAAGTCCTATTGAGTTTGACAACGACTGCCGTGAAGGAATTTGTGGAATGTGCAGTCTGGTTATTAATGGCGTGGCACACGGCCCCAAGCGAGCGACTGCAACTTGTGAGCTTCATATGCGTGAATTCGAAGATGGTGGCACTATCACAATTGAACCTTGGCGTTCTAAAGCCTTTCCAGTTATAAAGGATCTAGTTGTGGACCGAAGTGCTTTTGATCGGATTATCGCCTCTGCTGGCTATGTTTCCCTATATGTTGGCGAAGCTCCGGATGCGAATGCCGTGCTGGTATCCAAGAATTCTGCAGAACGAGCCATGGATGCTGCCACGTGTATCGGATGTGGCGCCTGCGTTGCAGCTTGTCCTAATGCTTCTGCTTCACTGTTTGTCGGGGCTAAAATTGCACATCTTGCCTTACTCCCTCAAGGGCAAATCGAGGGAAAACAAAGGGTGACAAAAATGGTTCAACAAATGGATGAAGAAGGTTTCGGTGATTGTTCAAACCACGGCGAATGTGAAGCCGTTTGCCCCAAGGCAATTTCCATTTCCCATATCGCATTGATGAGAAAAGAATATCTTAAAGCTATTCTCAACCCAGAAGATAGCTAAATTGACAGGTGACTAAGGCTTTCGAGGGGTGAGTGAGGTCTGTTTAACAAGAGACAATCCGGCTATTCAGTCTCAGTTATCTGCTTTATATTACCGAAATAAATCTCTTTTGGGCAGTGTTATATACCCAGCTTTGTTAGCACATTCTGAGTTGAAATCATATGTTTATTAAAGCCCAACTCTTTTGGTGATATGCCAAGTGCTAAGCCAACCATCTGCGGAAGATGCAAAATTGGCATATCAAGCTGTCGGTTGATTACCCGGCTAACTCCAGGCTGCTGAAGGTCAAGATTCATGTGGCATAATGGACACGGTGTTACCATGCAATCAGCACTTTTATCCTTGGCTTCACCAATGTGTTTCCCTGCCATTTTGAATGATGCTTCTTCGTTTTCTAAACCAATTGGAAAACCACAACAACGAGTTTTTCCGCTGTAGTCCACTGGAATAGCACCTAGGGCCTCAATCACCTTTTCCATGGAAGTTGGATTATCAGGATCATCAATCCCCATGATGTCAGCAGGGCGCAGGATGTAACAACCATAAAATGGTGCAATGCGCAAATCCGTCAACGGTTTTTTGACCATATCACGAAGGTTGTCAATACCAACCTCTTTGATGATAACGTAGAGAATATGTGTGACATCAACGCCTCCATGGTAGGTGTGCCCGCCGGATTCAAGTACTGCGTTTACGTCTGCACGGTAACCTTCATTATCAGACAGTTTCTTATTGCTCTTACGCAGACAACCTATGCAGGTTGAACAGATTGTCATCAATGGCAAATCTAATTCCTCAGCGAGTGCGAGAGTTTTAGCATTGTAAGTATCTGCAAGCACCGGATTTTGTGATTCTAAAACACCTGCACCGGTACAGGGAGCACCAGTAAGTTCAACCAATTCAATACCAAGCATAGGTGCAATTTTCTTGGTGGCTTGGTTCAGTTCTGGACAATTCCCTTTAGCCACACAGCCAGGGAAATAAGCAACTCTCATTTAGATTTACTCCTATATCAGTTGTAATTTATCGATCCATCATGATATGACTACTGTTTTCTAGTGAATTCGTACGGGGTCCGATTAACAAAGACGTTGGGTTTCTATCAATTCAGCCGCTTCCTGAGTTGAAGGCAGCTTTAGTATATTCTGATACTCTTCGGGGAAATATCTGGATATATAAATCGACTTGGGACAAACCACTGCACATTCATTCCATATTTTGTTTTAGGATTTTTCTTCCAGTTCCATATGGATGCGCCGTATGTCCTTTACTTCTGTGACTGATGGGTGAGTACCTGGAAAGGGAGGTTTAATCTTCCCTTTCAATATTGCCTTGATTGCAGTACCTGTGTTTTTTATAGCCCAACCCAAACCCGCGGCCTTAATAGGTAGAGTGCGTTCATCAATTGTACCGCTATGTGATACACTTTTGGTGAAATGAATCACATGTTTAGCACCCACGTTTCCAGTCAGCCCCTCTTTGATAGCGAGTTCACGCAACTTGATGATTTGATCCATCGGCGCCACATCTTTTGGACAAACTTGCACACACTCCAGACAACGAGTACAATCCCAGATACCGCCTTCTTGACTTAGATTTATTAGTGATTCTTTAGTTGGAGCATGGCGGGGATCCCCAACTACTCGGTAAGCCTTGGCGAGTGCTGCTGGAGCCAAAAAATTTTCATCTACCTCTAATACTGTACAGTCACTTACACACGCTCCACACATGATGCAATTCATTGGTTGCTGTAACTCGACCATCTTGCTATGTGGGACTTTGTACTCACGTTCCGGTGGTTCACCATCAGTCTCAATCCACGGCTTAACTTGCCGTAGCTTATCCCAAAATGTGTCCATACTAGTCACAAGATCTTTAATTACTTCCATGTTGCCCATCGGATCTACACAAATTTCCTCACCATCAGGTGCAAGAGCCGATAGTTTGGTCTTGCATCCTAGTTTCGCGTGCCCATTCACCCGAAAGGCACACGATCCGCAAACCGCGCTTCTGCAAGAACAACGCAGTGTCAGTGTGCCATCTATTTCTTCACGAATTTTGATAAGCGCATCAAGTACTGTAGCAAAGTCAGGTAAATTATCCACTGTATAAGTATCGTAATGCGACTCTTGGTCTTTTTGAGGATCATAGCGATAAACCTTAAGTTTAGCTTGAATCATCTTCTTCTGGTTCCTTTCAAATCAATCCTTAGTATTGCCGCAACTCTGGTTGCCATTTAGTGATGATTACCGGTAAATAATCAATTGCAGGACCTTCATCTGTCCGGTAGATAACCACATGTTTGAGCCAATTTTCATCGTCTCGTTTAGGATGATCAGTGCGTGTGTGTGCACCACGACTTTCTTGGCGAGCAAGGCAACTAGCGATAATTACCTCTGCACAATCAAGCATATAATTTAGCTCTAGAGCTGCCACTAAATCAGTGTTGAATACTCTACCTTTATCATCAACGGAGATCTGGGGATAGCGCTCTCTTACTAGCCCAATTCGGCGCTGTGATTCGAGCAAGCCTGATTCGTCTCGAAATACGCCGGTGAACTCATGCATAATATTACCCATTTCCAACCTTAGGGTTGCTGGACGTTCGTCGGTTGCACGAGCAAAGATATCAGCAATTTTCTGCTCTTCGGTTTGTATCACTTGTTCGGAGATGTTAACATCGTTGGTATCATTAGCGTATTGGGCAGCGTGCACTCCAGCTCTACGACCAAAGACGACACAATCTAGTAAACTGTTACCTCCCAGCCGATTGGCTCCATGTGCGGAAGCACAAGCAGCCTCACCAGCAGCATACAAACCTGGGAGAGGGTCGATGCCTTCCCCATTATATCGATAGCAACGACCATCGATGTCAGTCTTAATGCCACCCATAAGATAATGCATCCCTGGACAAACTGGCAGCGGTTCGTTCGTTATATCAACACCGGCATAATCCTTTGCAAGCTCAGAAATTTGATGAAAAGCTTCTAAGATGCGATCTTTAATATGACGACAGTCCAGTAAGACACAACCATTTATTCCACGTCCTTCTCGGATTTCGATTGTCTCCGCACGCGAAACGACATCACGCGACGCTTTTTCTGCCAACGTTGTAGCTTCATAACGTGGATCTAGCATGAAACGCTCATCATTGGCATTTAGCAAATATGCACCCTCACCTCGTGCCCCTTCTGTTATGAGAAAACCATTAGCGGGCAATGTGGTTGGGTGATATTGCACCATTTCCATATCCATAAGCACTGCGCCTGCACGATAGGCTAAGGATAATCCATCACCTGTTACTATCAGCCCATTAGTGCTTGGTTCATAGACACGACCGCACCCGCCAGTACAAATAATAATCGACTTGGCTTTAATGATTTCTAGTTTGCCACTAATCATTTCCATGGCAACTGCGCCGTAGCATATCCCATCTTCCATCAACAGGGTTGTGACAAACCATTCATTGTAAGATTGGACTTCCAGCCTAAGGAGTTGTTCGTAAATAACATGCAGTATGGTCTGGCCAGTCATATCGCCAACATGGCAAGTCCGACTTTTGTCCGTGCCACCAAAACCTCGCATGTGGATAAGCCCCTCATCATCCCGGTCAAAGATGACCCCGTAATGTTCAAGCGCAAAAATGTCTTCAATACCTTCTCGGCATAGAATTTCAATGGCGTCTTGATCTCCCAGGAAATCGCTCCCCTTAACCGTTTCGTAGGCATGTACTTCCCAAGAGTCCTCAACTCCTATAGCGGAGTTTATGCCACCCTGCGCGGCGGCTGAATGTGAACGTGTTGGATAAACTTTGGAGAGCATAGCTACATCTGCTCCAGCCTGTTTGGCATGGAGAGCAGCACTCATTCCTGCTAAGCCTCCGCCGATTACGAGCACATCATGTTCAATCATATGTATATATGTCCTTAAATTATTACACTAAAATTTTCTAGCTCAATAGTTAAATTGCCGTTAGTGCCTTTTTGATCTAAAACTGGGGATCCAGAGATCTATGTAATATGGGAAAAAACCAAACCCGTTTTCTTGTAGGATTATATACAACCCTTATGAAGATAAGCTTGTCTATGAAAATAATAACGATTCACATTATCAGCTAACTTAGATGTGTGAAACTAGGGAGACGAAGTATATTTCAGCGTAGTTGAAAACATTTAGGGCTGGCATTAGAATGCTTTTAAAGAGGATAATCTCCAAATTCTCAAGATTAAGCCTGAACTAAACCAAAACTTATTCGCAAAACTTTCAGAGTTCAGAAAATAACACATTGAACACCAAAAAAGCAAGTTTTTTCGAGAAGTGTGTGCATTAACCTAATAGGGCGTTGGAAACTTAAATTGGGATCTTCAAAATCTAATGTTCTATTTCTTAATCGATTTAATTAAAGTGGAAAATTTTCAATAGGTTCCATTCATAATCATACACGATGCATCCTTAGGTTCAGTTTTGCAGTTCAAGGTGTTAAGTATTAGCTATTCTGATATTTGCAGTTTAGTTGTTCGCAAGATATTATATCAATAGCTTGTTTTGAAAGGCTATTATAATAGCGGTGGGAAATGCGAATTCAATAGGGTTTCAATGAGGATTTTTGCTTGAAAAAGGCTGAACTAAAAAAAGCAAGTTTTTTAGTTGACAAAAAAATTGCTGTGTGATAATCTAGCATGGCATTTTTGTTAGAGGGTGCAAAAGGGAAACTGTAGATACTACTGATTTGGATTTCAAGGCTGGACTGCTTTGCAGAAGCCAATGGCTGTTGAACGATTGAAGCGGCCGAACAATTTTAGATTAGCCGTATTTGGGCTTATGTTTGGAAAATTGCGGTGAATCTTGTGTTTTGCAGAGGACGTAGTGTTGTTTAAATCTGCTAATTCCCTCCTTGAAATTTGGTGCCCCTGAAACTTTATAGTATTCCCAAATAACTTAAATTTAGAGACTTGATGGTGCTTTCCCATAAATCATAAATGTGGGATGCCCTTTTTAAAGTCAGGGATTAAAGAAGGAAATTTATGATTAACGCATTGTTTACAGCTGCGACTGGCATGCGAGCTCAACAGTTCAATGTTGATACAATTGCTAATAACTTAGCTAACGTTAATACCACAGGTTTCAAGAAAGCACGGGTTGAATTTCAAGATTTGCTGTACCAGACACTTCGGACTCCAGGTGTGCAAAGCACGCAGCAAACGATTGTTCCAGTTGGAATACAACTCGGTCATGGTGTAAGAACCGCAGCAACTCAACGCATGTTTTCGCTCGGCAATGTTGTCGAAACGAAAAACGTTTTCGACTTAAAGCTTGACAGTCCATATTCATTTTTTAAGGTTGTTGATGATAAACAAAACCTGATTTATACTCGTGATGGGTCTTTCAAGTTAGATGATCAGTTTCGGATTGTTACTACCGATGGTCATGTTCTTGATCCGTCTATTAATATTCCAGAGGATGCCGCAGACGTTTCGATCGGCCCTGATGGAACCGTTTCTGTTCGTTCCGATGGTCAAGAAGAGCCTCAGCAGGTTGGGCAAATTACGATTTTCCGGTTTCCTAACCCCGCTGGTTTGCAGAGCATCGGCGCAAACTTCTATCGCCAAACGGCAGCTTCTGGTGTGGCTACGGAGGACCAGTTCGGAACGGTTACCTCTGGTTTTCTAGAGATTTCAAACGTTGAAGTTGTTGAAGAAATGGTTCGTTTAATTACAGCGCAACGTGCGTACGAAGCAAACTCACGCGCAATTCTCGCTTCCGATGATATGTTATCAACAGCAAACCAAATTCGTAGGTAGATCTTAATCAACTATTTATTTGTTTTAGCTTTAACGCTTGTTGAAGAGGCTCCATTTGAAAGTTTGTAAACTTGCAGCTTTTTTGTTTGCTGTGTCTTTGGTTTTCGCCTGTTTGTCAGCTTCTGCTGAACCGATTAAAATCACATTCGCTGATAAGGTGGAAGTTGATGCTCCATCCATTTACATGGGGGATATTTCCCAGAAAATTGAGGGTTCACAGCTTACTGAAAGTCAGCTTGAGGTTATTCGGTCACTAAAGTTAAAGTCCTCGCCTCTCGTTGGTCGTCCTCCTGTGGCTATAGATGCGGGTTCTATTAGAAATTCATTAAAAACTGCCAAGAAAGCATTGAGAGAGATCGGTCTTGAACCGAGTTCATTCGATATTTCCAAGAAAACAAAGGTGCTTGTCAGCAGAAAATCCATGTTAGTCAGCACTCAAGAGCTTATCGGCTTTGCCCGAAGTGCCTTGTTAGAAGAACTGACACAGCGTTTTGAGGGCGGCGAATACCAAATTGAAGCGGATACTTCAATCCCAAATCTCAGTCTGCCGACTGGCAAGCTTGATTTTTCTCTGCGTCGGCTTCGGTCCCAATTCCTCGCTGGACGTATCAGTGTCTATTTAGACATTTTAATTGATGGTGTTAAACGGAAGTCAGTTGTAATTCCGTTTGACGTAAAGCTGACTGCTAACACATTGATCGCGAAGAAAGACTTCACCAGAGGCGACCCACTGGTCATAAAGGATTTTGAGGGCTCCACTCAAACCTTAGACCAAGCGAGACTCGCCCCTGTCCAAGCAACCCAATTTAAACAGATACGTGCGAATCGTCGTATTTCCAAGGGAACTGTGTTGATATCTAATATGGTCGAAAGAATTCCAAAAATCTTGAGCGGAAAATTAATAACAATCGTTGCAGATTTTAACGGAGTTCGGGTGAGAAGTACCGGCAAAGCCTTGTCTGATGGTTATATTGGGCAGGAAATATCAGTAAAAAATCGTCAATCTAATAGGACCGTTGTTGGTGTTGTTACGTCCAGTGGGGACGTCCAGGTTGTTGTTCGGTGATTGGTTCTGCTATTGTGAATTATTAAAGTTGGGTTATTTATGCTAAAAAAGTTTGCTAGATTCGTCATAATCATGATTTGTGGGCTGGTCTGTTTGTTCTTAGCTAGAGGGTTGGATGCGCAGGTTTTATATCGGGAAGGGCAACTTACAGATGAACTCTACAGTGATCTAATTAGTAGAAAGGTTGGAGATCTGCTAACGGTTGTGATTGTTCAGAATGCCCAAGCCAACCAAAACGCACAGTCGTCTAAAAATCGAAGTTCTGCTTTGAGCGCGAATGCCAATTTGCCGGGGGGAACCGGCTTTTTGGGCGCGATACCAGATGGTAGTGGGACAGCTTCGCTGACAGGACAAACAAAACGAGGTGGTGCTCAAACAACTTCGCGTCAAACCAGTTTCGTGGCGACAGTGACTGCCACTATTGTGCAAGTATTTGAAAATGGAAATATGAGGGTTGCAGGGACTCAGCATACGGCAATAGACGATCAAGAAACTGAGATTTCTGTTGAAGGGATTGTTCGCCCTTTAGATATTTCTCCTAATAATAGCGTTGTCTCATCGGCACTAGCAAACGCGAGAATTGAATATCGTGCGCCGGATCAGCAAGATAAAGGAGGGAAGATTGTTGAGATCATTGCCTTTCCTTTCCGCTTTGTTGGTTCGCTTCTGGGTCTTCTTTTTTAACCAAGTTGTACTGGTAGTGAAATAATAGTGATGAAAAAGAAAATATATTACTCGAACTCAAAACGGGTTGTATGTCAATTTTCGTTATTGTTTTCTCTCATATTTGTTACTTCTGTTTTTGCTGTTGAAGTTCAGATGGGAGATATCACCCGAATTCAGGAAGTCAACTCAAACCAGTTATTGGGGATGGGGATTGTCGTTGGATTGCCGGGGTCAGGTGATAGCACGCGTTTAGTCTTGGGACGGCAAGCATTATCGAATATGTTGAGCCGAATGGAGGGGGTTCGTCTGGATCCGGATCAGCTACAGGCGAGGAACATTGCTGCAGTGATAGTGACAGCTGACCTCCCGCCTTTTGCAAAAACCGGGGATCGGCTTGATGTGTTTGTTTCTTCAATGGGAGACGCCAAGGATCTAAACAATGGAACGCTAATTTTCGCACGATTGCAAGCCGGGGATGGAAAGGTATATGCGACGGCGCAGGGTCGAATTGTTGTTACCAGGCCACAGGGACAACGTGGCGGAACTTTGCCGCCAAATGGAAAAATTGTGGCTGGAGGGTTAGTGATCCGTAATTTGGAAGCAAGTCTGGATGACATGGATTCAATCACTCTCCGTTTGAATCATCCCAACTATAGTACATCGAGTTTAATTGCTAAGAAGATTAATGAAACTTTTTGGAACGGCATGGCTGAACCCGTGGATTCAGGAACCGTCAAGGTTGAAGTTCCCAAGGCCTACTATGGTGGCAAGCTGGTCAATTTTATTGCAGCGATTGGTGAGTTGAAGATTAAGCCTAACATGCAAGCAACCGTTGTTGTTGACCCTAAGACGGGAGCAGTTGTTATTGGAGAAGGGGTTCAAATCTCCCCATTTGCTGTTTCTCTCGGTAATGGTAGTGGCCAGGATGGTGATAGTGCATTGACGACCATCAAAATTACTCCTGTGTCTTCTAACGGAACCACTTTAGATGATGTTGTTACTGCCCTCAAGTCTGTTGGCACAAAGACCGAAGATCTGATCGAGGTCTTGAAGTTGATGGAAAAGGCGGGCGCGTTGCATGCAACTTTAATCATTATGTGAAGGATTTAGATAATGGAAGTTTTTCCTGTTTTATTACAAGAGCTAACAGATGAAAGCTTAGATACGGCTGCATCTAAAAAATTACTTTCCCATGCCAATGTGGGGAAACAGGACAATCCTAAAGTTGAGAGTATCAGAAGAGGTTTGATCGCAGGGTCATCGGTAAGTTCTGATACTGAGAAACTGGCGGAGACTGCAAAGGAGTTTGAAGCTGTCTTTACCGCCCAACTGCTCTCTATGATGCGGGATACAGCCAACCAAACAGATTTTCTTGGTGCTAACAGCACTTCGATGAAAATCTTTAACAGCATGCTCGATGAGCAGTACGCCCTGAGGATGGCAGAAAGTGGACAACTTGGCTTGGCCGATATGGTGATTCGGCAACTTAGTCAGTATATTGACACGGTTGAAGATAGTGCTGAAGGAACTGATGCGTCGTTGGATGGAGTTGGACAACAAGCAACAACCAATCTAGAAGAGGTCTTGGAGGCAGTTGTTGCTGGCTTGACCAGAGATGGGCTGGAAAATGCACCTGATATTGACTTGAAATCTCTAGTTGCTTCATCCCAGATTATTCCGGATGGGGAGCTCGAGCCTGTTTCTATATCTGGCACATCGGTTGCATCGGAAACCGAAATCGATATTGAAGCAGCGGATGTTGTTCGGTTTGAAAATGTTGTTGTGTCTACAGAAGCTAATCTTGATAATCTGCCTGAGGATGAAACTGCCGTTTCACCGGTGGATTATGATTCCGGATTGTTTGCAGCGGTTGATATGGATCAGCCTAGAACTGAGGTAGTTGAATCATCTTCAGAAGGTCTGGCTATGCCAATGGATGCCAAAGGCGTTGAGGTAGAGATAACGTCAGTCGAAGAAGAAATTGCAGCAGTCGAATTAAATCAGGATTTTTCTGCGCCTGAAAACACGCCGCCGGATGTGGAATTGAGTCAGCAAAATGTTGAGAATGTCCTGGTTTCTCGGCAGCAGACAGTTGATATGGAGCAAACGAATTCCCGTCAGTTTCATGTAGTTCAAGCTCCTTCTACTGATGCCGATTCGTCTGACAACGGAGAGTCGGATCTCCTAAGACGAGCTCGTTCTAGGGCCTCTTTGATTGGTTCTGTCCGCGACTTCCTGATTGCCCAGCCGAAAGCGGAGGATGGCGGGCGAACGGCGCTGGTTGAATTGTTAGCTAATGTTGGTGATGGCAATCAGACAAATTTTGCTTTGTTGCAACGGCTTAGAACTGCACTGATGCAGTTGGATTCAAATCAGAGTAGTAATGGTCAACAGCAACAGCAGTTGGATTCTCAGAAAATCCAGCTACCGTCCGAACTGGTAGCTAATGCTCCAAGTACCGTCACAAATTCGGTTCAGAACTTAACGTTGAGTTGGAATCAAATTCAAAATCTGGATGCAAATCAGCTTGCCGCTTTAATGAATAGCGCCGAGGGACTTAACAATGCTGCAACACTACAACTGGCCAACGCCGACCGTGTGATGATTCAGATTATTGATAAAATCAGTCCGCAGCTGTCTCGAGGTATGCAGGAGGCAGTTATCGATCTTGAACCTCCCAGACTGGGTCGGCTTCACATTCGGCTTTTGTTTGAAGATAGTTCGCTTAATGCTCGAATCCACGTTCGGAATGCCATGGTTGCTGAAGTTGTCCGTGGAAACCTGGCACAACTTCGTAGTGCGCTTACTGACCAGGGTATTCAAATTGACAACTTCCAAGTGACAACTGGTAGTGGCGATTCGCAACATGGAGACAGTTCTCATCAATCGAACCAGTTTAACGGTTGGCAAGAAAACATGGGATATCGTCAAGACGGTTGGAATGGTTCAAATCGCGACATGGATCAAATGTCTCAGGCAATTCGACAAACGATGACAGGCAGTCAAAGTTCAGAAGAGAGACAAAGCGTGTCAGATCGATCATATTCGTTTGACCATTTAGTATGACATAGGAGATTGAGAATGGGTATAAATCCAATTGGTTTCAACATTGCAGACCTGGTCGGAAAAACGGATGATCCGTATTCTGTCAAGGGGACACAGGATTCACTAGATAAACAGGCTTTCTTGAAACTACTGACGACGCAGTTGCAGCATCAAAACCCGCTAGAGCCAATGGACAACCAACAGTTTGTGTCGCAAATGGCTGAATTTAGTGCGCTTGAACAAATGCAGAATCTAAATAAGAATTTTGCTGCCATGGCTCTAATGCAAGCAAGCACAATCTTAGGCAAATATGTCGAGGCCGCTCCGTTAGGAGGGGGAAATTCCGGTGATCTGATTGGTGGTATTGTCTCCTCAATCCGGATGGGGGAAGATGGGCAAATGTTCTTATTGGTTGATGGCCGAGAAATAGATGCTTCGCTAGTGAAAACTATTTCTGAGTCATCTGCTACTAACACATTAGAAACGGAAATGTAGGATTATCGTAATAGATGGCTGTTCGTACTAACGAAGTAAACGCACATAAGTCGGTTGAGCAGGCAAAGTCTCCTTCGTTATCGAGAGTGCCGAAAGGGAAGCAGAGCAGGAAAATTTCCTTCAAGAAAGTGCTTAATCAGCGCTTGGTGGATAAGCAAGGGCAGCGAGTGCAATTCAGTGCTCACGCTCAAGGACGTTTAGATGTACGACAGATAAATTTAACCTCGAATGATATGGCCAAGATTGAGTCGGCCATAGATCGCGCTTCGCAGAAGGGAGCAACTGATTCTTTGTTATTGATGGATGATCTTGCGATGATTGTAAGTGTCAAAAACCGGACAGTCGTAACAGTAGTTGATAGTGATCGCATGAAAGATAATGTTTTTACAAATATTGATAGTGCCATAATTGTATAGTTAGGAAGGGGTTTATGAGTTTTATAACAGCAATCATCTCCAGTGCATCTGGCTTAACGGCAGAAAGGACGCGGATGGAAGTAATTGCGAATAACATCGCAAATGTAAACACCACGCGTACTGAATCTGGAGGCCCATTTCGAAGGATGCTTGTGACCTATATGGCAAAGCCGAATTTGAAGGGAGTTTACATTCCACCAAATGGAATTCGAGAGGATCGGTCCTTATCAAATCCATTGAAACTCAAGTTTGATCCCGGGCATCCGGATGCAGATGAAAATGGTTACGTTCACATGCCAAATGTGAACACGGTTACTGAAATGGTGGACATGATTACAGCTACTCGGTCGTATGAAGCGAATGTTCAGGCAATTAATGCAGCAAAAATAATGGCAAGAGATGCTTTACGCATTGGGCGCTCATAAACGCATTGGGTTGGGCGCTCATAATAAATTAGGGGGTAAATGATAAAATGATTGGTGCACTTTATGCAGGATTGAGTGGGTTAAAAAACCATCAAACTAGGATCAATGTTATTGGTCATAACCTGTCAAATATTAACACAATTGGGTTCAAGAAATCTCGCGTTACTTTCCGTGAGGCATTTTCACAAACTTTGAAAGCTGCGGTAGCCGCGCAGGGAGATAGAGGGGGCGTCAACCCACAAGCGGTTGGTACGGGTTCCCAAATTAGTTCTATTGACGTGTTACAGAGAAACGGTAGTGCGATGACAACTGATATGCCAACTGATTTGATGTTCCGCGGGAAAGGCCACTTCGTTTTGGAGGTTCCTGCTGGAGGAACAAAAGCTCAGAAAGAAACGTCCCGATCTATTAAAGCGTCTTCCATCAGGGCGTTCACCAGGAATGGGAATTTCGGCATTGATCAAAACGGCAATTTAATTTATCGACCAAATGGGTATAAAGTGCTAGGCTGGCAGGCGAATCCTGTAACAGGTGAGGTCAACACGGCCAATCCGGACGCAATAAGCTCAATTTCCTTTCCATTCATGCGCTCGATATCAAGGAAAACTTCGTTTGTTCAGTTTGCGTCCAACTTAGATGCTAGAGCTGGCGCGGTTGAAGTTGTTTCTGATGGTGGCACAGGCCTGCTAAGCTCTGTTACACCAGCTAAAGATGGTGGGGATTTAAGACCAGGATCTCACAAGGTCCGTGTCGAAAGGGCGGAAGGAGCCGATACCTTTACAGCTTCTCTAGATGGAGATGCATCAGTACCAATCGATGCTGATGGCAAGGTGACCTTCGCAGATGAAGATGGCAGGCAACTCGTTACCCTTACATTTGGTGAGGAAATCAAGACTGGTACTGCCTCGCTTGAGTATATTTCGAAATTCCATAAAACCGAGATTGGTATTTTTGATGGTCTAGGACAACGCCACGACGCTGAAATTACTTTCACCAAAGAGCCTATACAGGAAGATGGTACCGTAAACCCTGCAGGGACGTGGAGGTGGAGCATAGAAAGCGAGCACATAACCGATGCCAAAATTGTTACCGATGATGATGAAAAGGTTAATACGGGGTTACTCCAATTTAACAACCAGACCGCTTCATTTTCGACGGCACAGCCTGGCGTTGCTTATATTAATGTTCTGCCAATTGACGCTGCAGGTGACCCCTCTGGGGCGGGAGAACTTGCAGTCAGACTCGATTTTCAAAACTTGACACAGTTTGCTGATAGTCATGATGCCCTTGCTCAAAGGCAAGATGGTGTCGGACCGGGAAATTTAGTCTCGTTCAGTATCAGTGCCACCGGATTAATTGATGGTATTTTCTCTAACGGTGTTAATAAGGCCATTGCCCAGCTTGCCGCTGCGGATATCCCGAATACTGAAGGTTTGTCCGTATTATCAGATACCATGGTGACGACTTCTCCTTCATCAGGTGCGCCTGCTTTCGTTCCAGCTGGGACCCGAAATATGGGTGAAATCACCTCTGGTGCGCTTGAGATGTCGAACGTTGATTTGACAGAGGAGTTTACGGATCTGATCACAACTGAACGTGGATTCCAAGCCAATGCTCGTGTGATTACCACGGCGGATAATATTCTAACTGAAGCCATGGGATTGAAACGGTAACTTCAAAAATTTCAGGAATTAGTCCATGAAGTTAAGATAATCTTCATGGACTAATTTCTGTAGAAGGAAGATTTTTATGACTCGTGGGTTGTTTATTTCTGCGTCTGGAATGCTCAATGAAACCTCGCGCCTGGATATCATCGCTAATAATTTGGCCAATGTAAATACATCAGGTTATAAAAGAGACATTCCAATTTCAAAGGCTTTTCCAAGTGTGTTATTGAACAGGATTAATGACCCCCGCAGGATTGGGAAGAACTTTATCGTCGACCCACGGCCTGCTGTTGGCAGATTGGGGGCTGGCGCAAATTTTGCTGAAACTGCGCACGATTTTGTGGCATCAGCGAATTATAAAAATACCGGAAATACGTTAGATCTGGCTGTTTTCGGAGATGGGTTTTTCACAGTCCAGGCTCCTGTAGGCCAAGCCTATACTCGAAATGGGAATTTCGTCTTGAATGCTGACAGCATGCTTGTGACCACCGAGGGCCATTTGGTTTTGGGAGAAAAAGGACCAATTGAGATCACTGGTAGCGAAGTGGATATTGATCCCGAAGGTAATGTATCAGTGGATGGGGAGTTTGTAGATCGTTTGCAGGTTGTTGATTTTTTGAAACCATATAAACTCATGAAACTTGGTAATAGTATGTTTGTTCCTTCGGATCCAAATCTGACGGCCGAGCCAGTCGAAAGTCCAACTATTCGCTCCAGCACGCTTGAAATGTCGAATGTAAGTGTCGTTACTGAAATGGTCAATTTAATCGCAATTACACGTGCATATCAAGCCAATCAGAAAGTGATGATGGCTCAGGATGCCACTATCGGTAACGCTATTCAGCTTGCCCGCCTTGGAATGACATTATAAGTTGGTATGGCCGTTGATAATGTAGTGGCTTTTGTCTACAGTTATATATATAAAGTTTGCGCCTTGTGGGTCGATATTATGGTTGTAGCAATTGGATATTGAGTATGCAAGAACAACTTTTGAATCTGTATAACTTAGTTAGGTATGAGTTGGAGGAGTATAATCAGCTTCTTGAGTTGCTTTATCAGGAACGGCAGGTTCTGGTTGAAAGGAAAATTGGAGATCTCGCCGATCTTATTTCTGAAAAGGAAAAGCTAATTTACAGCATTAATAACATTGAATCAGAACGTGACGATTTGTTGGCTGAATTGTCTGCTTTACCCGATGTCGGACCTAAATCCCTGGATGCAGCTACGTTGATTGAGCTAGCTGAAGGACCCCTCAAATCTAGATTCACTGACGTTTTTGATGAAGTTCAACGTGTAAAGACAGAATTTGAGTATATCAACGCGACCAACAAGGAATTACTGCAAAGCGAGCATGAGTATGTCAGTTTCCTGATCGATCAAGTTACGCGGATTGAAGAGCCGGGCAAGACCTACGAAGATGATGGGAGTTTACGACCGCCGGCAGGTAAGGGAATGTACGATCACCATATTTAGTTTCATATTAGGAGTTATGTATGTCGAACCTTTTTAGTATCTTGGATATGGGTAAGCGCACCATGCAAGCTTACCAGTCTGCTCTTCAAACTAGCTCGCAGAACATTTCCAGTGCGGGCGATCCAAAATACCATCGTCAGGTTGCTGTTATTCGGCCGACTCCCGGTATGCCATATAGAGGACCTTCTGCTTTCAGCCGTGCAATTCAGCTGGGTACGGGTGTTTCTCTAAATAGCATTACTAGGCGTCGTGATGTTTTTGTTGAAAATCAGATTCGACAAGTTGATCAAAGGTTAGGGCGTTTGGAATCTGAGGAATTGGGATTAAGTCGTCTTGAAGTTATTTTTAATGAGTTTTCCGGTTCGTCCAGTTTTAATTCCACTTTATCCGAGTTTTTTAATGCTTGGGAAGCTCTTGCCCAAGAACCGCCTAACCCCGCGTTTCGCGCGGAGTTGCGTGTCAAAGGTGAAGCCTTAGCTGGTGATCTGAGAAGTGCCTACGAGGAATTGGAATTAATACAGGGAGGCTTTGCAGAAGATATTCAGATTCGGATTGACCGAGTGAATTCGCTTTTAGAACAGCTGGCTGAAGTTCACAGGGACATTGGGAGATCAAAAGTTGGCCCTTTCGCCGCGCACGATCTCATGGATTTGCGTGATAGTGTTGTTTCTGAAATTGCAGATCTGACTGATATTAGAGTTTTTGAGGATACTGATGGAACAGTATCGCTTTTTTTGGGTGGAGTTGCAATTATTCGCCGGGAAGAAGTTAATAAATTGCAGGTTGTGAGCAAGGAGAGTGAAGGTGGGAGTATACAATTGTCAAAGGTGGTCGTCAGCCGGATAAGGAGATTGTCTGATGTCCAGATTAAGGCGGGGGCAATCGGTGGACTGCTTAACGTACAAGATGAAATTATACCGGATCTCATGAAGAATCTTGATGAAGTTGCCTACAAGCTTTCACGCGAAATCAATGTTGCACACCAAAATGGCACTGGTTTGGATGGCCAATCAGGTAGGTCTTTCTTCCAATTCAATCTTCCTAGTGGAGCAGTAGTTTCGGGTACGGAAGAGGTACTTCTAGAGGCTCCTGTGCGTGCCGCTGCTACCATTGCTCTTACGGGTGATATAAAAACGAATTTAAATAATATCGCTGCTGGTCAGAGCGGTGCACGAGGGGATAATAGCGCCGCAAACCAAATTGTGCAAGTTCGCGATAAATTATTATTTGCAGATGACACGCTGAACGTCTTCGATTTTTATAATTCTTCTGTTGTTACTTTTGGCGGGCGTACTCAGGCCAATGCCAGACAACTTAACAGTGCGGAACTTATCAGGGAGCAGCTAGAGTCGAGGTATCAGGATATTTCCGGAGTTTCTATTGATGAAGAATTGGTCGATATCTTAATAGCTCAAAGCGTTTTTCAAGCAGCCGCGCGTCTGATGACAACCATAGATGGCATGACAGATACTGTGATTAATCGTATGGCTCCAAGATAAATTTATGGCTCCACCGTAAATTCAAGTTACATTGAAATATCTTAATTTAGATCAAATTTTAGGAATATGAACAATGCCAAAGGTAACGCTGCAGACAATAGGAAATAATCTCAAAAAAAGAATTGAGTTACGGCTTGGAGCCTTAGAAAAAGCGCAAATGCAGTTGTCCACGGGTCTTAAGGTTGATAAGCCTTCAGCAGATCCTGGTCGCGCAAATCGTATACTGGATTTAAAAGCAAACATTGCTCAAAGTGAGCAGTTTGTCTCAAATACCGAACATTCAGAAGCGCTAATGAATGTGTCTAATGGGGCTTATCAAGGGGTGTCGGACGTTCTGTTTCGGGCACAGGACTTGGCTCACATGGCCATGTCTGACACCAACAGTTCTAGTGATTACAAATATTATGCCGCTGAGATCGGTCAGTTAATTGAGTCCGTGTTGGATATGGTGAATATTGATTTTGCTGGTACCCCCCTATTTGCTGGAACCAAAACTGAAGGTGTCGCGTTTGAAACACAGCGCGGATCGACTACACCTTTCACTCGTCAATATGCCATTCTAAGTGATCCGTCACTGCGCACCTTAGAAGTTTCTGCAGGCGACGGCAGTAATTTTAATGATGGTGACGAAATTGTTTTATCTAGTGGAGACGTAAGTGAGACAGTTTTAATTGAATCAATCCAAACTGTCGGCGACCGATCTGTGATTACGGTGACAGGACAGTTAACACGGCCTTACTTCGTTGATGGAAATGCGCAAATCTCAAATGCTGACGGATCAATAGTGACACCGTTGACCAGAGACGCTGCTGTAGGTTCTTTAGTACTCCCATTGGAGCAGGTGCTAAATACGATTGAATCAGGCCAACTAATCAGGATTCAGGATGTTGATGGGGGTGAAGATATACTTGTTGAAAGTGTGGAAACAGACATTCTCGAAAATCGGGCTGTGATTAGGTTGAAGCACTCTTTGCAACGTAGTTATTCTATAGCCAGAGGTGCTGAAGTTCTTAAGAATGAAGAAGTTGGCATAGGTGATATTATTGGTGTTCGATATACAGGTGATAATGGAACCAAACAGGAGCGTGTTGGGCGTAATTCGTTTGTTCCTACAGGTGTTCCCGGTAGCATCGTTTTTCAAAGAGTCTTTGATCATCTAATCGACTTGCGGAATGCAGTCCGTAACGGCGGAATGGGGCCTATCGGTCATGTGACGCGTATGCTGGAACATACGACCGTACAGGTTACTGTGCACCAAACTGAGGTTGGTGCGAGGATCAACCGTCTTCATACCATGCGATCTAGGCTTGAAGATCAGATCATGGGACTAAAAGGTTTTCTGCAGAAGGTTGAAGAAATTGATATGACAACTGCGCTCATTGAATATCAAACCCAACAAGCACTTCTGAGTGCAAGTTTATCTACGGGTTCCCAGTTAATGGCATCAGCATCAAGTTTATTAAATATGTTCGGTTAAACAAGCTTGCTTCATGTTGGATCAGTAGTGATTGAATTTATTTTATAATGTATTTTTTAGGAAGGGAATATGAAGAAAACAACCCAAGAGTTCCTACTTGCGGTTACCTGTATTTCTAGTTTGGTTCTTATTACAGGCCTTTCTTGGGGGCTTGTTACCGATATTAAAATAGAACCTGTAACAAGCGATTATATCGTGGATCCTGGTGATTTAGAGGCTGTTGTTTCAAAGATTGCTATCACTGATGACGGAAATCAGGATCAATGGTTTTTTCTAAGAGTTTCGAATCAGAGTCCAGATAATAAAGGTAGCAAAGGAATTAGTGCTAATGCTGTTGACAGGATTGAGCTTTATGAAGACGTTAACAGTGATGGGGTATCTGATAGGAACGCGGGAGAATTTGTTACCGACGGAAAATTGGATGAGAACGGTAGAGCACTGTTGAATTTGCAGAAACGAGGTTTAGGATATCCGATTGGTACGCTTGACGAACAGACGGTTACTAATTTCCTGCTGGTTGTTGTTGTACAGTCGGAGCAAACTAAGCGTGGCGATCAAATAGTTTTGAATTTTGGTAAGAACGCTTTTTTCTTTTTGCAGGCTGCGGCTGTTGCACCACCCGCAGATCAAAGAGTAGTAGAAGGTTCAACAGTCAGGGGAATTGAGTCGATTACGGTAACTGCCCTCAAAGAAAATGTCCCGGTATCTTTCGGAAGATCGATTGAACTTGCCGCGATTGAAATAAAATCAGATGTTACGCAGAACCTTAGGTCTCTTTCCCTGCGATTTGAACCACCTTTTGTTCGTGAATCAGTAGCAGCTTTAAGTCTTTATCGGGATGCTGAACCATTTAAAATGTTCAATGAAAGTGATAGTGCCATCGGTGAAGTTCAGACGGATGTCGTTACCATGGTTTTTGATCTAGATGAGGAAATTAAAGGGACGCTTGATTCAATTGAGCCAGTAACAAACAACTTTATACTAGTGGCAAAGGTTGAGCCTGAGGATGTTGCCAGGGAAAACGATAAATTAGGGATAATTATCGAAGCAAAAACTGGTTTTGGGTTCAGCGTATCCGGTTCTGCGGGGCCAAGCAAGAATTTTAGTTCAACTGGGCCAATTATCACCCAGATGCCAGAGCAACCTGTGATAAAGATACTGGTTCCAGATAGATTGCCGCCGACTCGCTTTGATGATCAGGGTATTATCGATTTTAGTGCAGTTGGTCCAAATCCTGAAGCAAAGATCATGTTGTATTATGCCGAAAAATCTAACTATGGTCCCAAGGATGTCGATCAACTGAGAGCAAGCATTAGTATAGGTACTAGTGCTGGTGTTATTGTGCTGGCTTCAGCTGGTGCTGATGAACCGGATGCCGTTAGTCTAACAGTTGGAAGTGAAGTAACCTCAATTGTTTGGGACACTCATGAAATTCCTGAAGGAACCTATACAATTTACGGCATTATTGAGGACTTTACAGCGATCTCCTCAGATCTTGCACGTAGCTTTGGTAAAATTGAGGTTCGGCATGACGTAGATATCTCGAACCTCTCTCCAAAGGATGATACTGCTGTTACTGATGGCTCTTTTGTAATTCAGTGGAATGATAAAAAAAATCGAGGTAATGCCAGAATCAATCTGTTTTACAGTCCTCTGGATTTGTCAACTGCCGACGTTGTTTCACTGAGTGAAAATGCGGAGCTTATTGTTGTCGATCTATCTGAAGATGATGATGGGACACTAGGACAGTATAAGTGGGATTTTACCACCGCACGCGTGCCAGAGAGTAAAGATGGGGTCTACATCTACGCAATTATTAGTGACAGAGATTCTGGCTCAAAAACAGAGAAGCAAATAAAACAAAAAGCGGTGCGAAGTGATGGGAAAGTTATTATTACTTATCCTCCCCTTATCAAACTTATTTCACCAATTCGTGAAGGGTCTAAAGCCATTACCGAATTCACCTTATCGTGGCTCAGCGAGGACCTAGATAATAATGGCGTTTCAGTTAGCTTGTACTACCATCAGAGGCACACAGAAACAGCTATAGATATACTAATTGATTCGATCGGCAACCAAAGCACAAGCCTATCTGGTACGATTGCTGAAGGTGTGTCTGCCACTCCAACCAATATTGGACAGGATAGTTATTCTTGGGATATCCAATCTTTTGAATCAGAGAACGGGGTTAATCTCAATGGTTCCTACTATATCTATGCAAGGATTGCTGATAGTAGTGGTAATGAGGGATATGATATTAGTTCAGGAACATTGACTATCCGTAAAGTTCAAATCCGTTTGCGGCCTAATGCTCTTGTAGCTGGCCCAGGAGAAGAGTTTGATGTTGCTGTGCAACTTCGTAGTTCGGCTATTGCGATTTCAGGTGCCAGTATATACCTTACTTTTGATGACCGTTTCCTTCAAGTGGGAAATGCCGAGCAACCTTTTCGTCAGCTTTCTTCATCTGACGAATTGCGAATACAGGGGATTGAGAATCCGACAGGCCAGCAACTTGAGGATTACAAGAAGACATTAGTGTTTGATTTCGATGACGCCGAAGCAAATCAGCAGGAGATCTTAGAAAATGATAACCATGGGGATACTGTTGAAGATAGCATGGCCAATGGAATCAGTGGTTACCAATTGGATTATAGCGTTGTTGTCAAGAATGCAAACTCGATAGTTAAATTGAATGAGTATCGGACACTAGCTAAAATCGGTTTTAAAGTTAAAAAGGATGTTGGCACGCGCCCGATTAATACTACGATTTCGTTCGATTTTGATGAAGCTACGAACAATCGCAGTACATCAGTTGTCGCGGTTAACGAAAGTGGTGATGTTGAAGATATCTCTCCTATTGCAGTTAACCCCGCTCTCCGCGTTCAAGTCGTTCCTTATGCAAGCATCACGGGAAAAATTTTGCTTGAAGGTCGTCAGGATCATTCATCACTGATTACCTTCGCTCTTCGACGGCCTGGTCAAATGAAGGATATACCAATCGGATTAAGTGCCGTTCCCGCACCGAAACCGAATGCTAATAAAGAGGCTGCGGTCAGTGTTGATCAGGAAGTTATCACCAGTATCACTAATGATGAGGATCCCGCCTTAGAGGGGATTCAAATAACGCCAAAACCTGACGGAACTTATACCATTAATGGCATCCCAACAGGTACGTGGGAATTAGTTGCCAAAGCCCCATCATATATTCGCGGTCAGTATATGTCTAAAACTAGGGGGACAAATTCTTATGTGCTTCGTGTGGTCCCTGGTGACAAATTGCAGGATATTAATATTTACTCGCAGGGAGGAAAATCCCAGCGATTAACTGGTGGTGATGTTGATAATGATAACCGCATAAATATTGCTGACTTGAGTACTTTGATGACCGTTTTTGGGACTGTTGAGGGCAGTGATATTTTCAATAAGGATGCGGACATCAACAATGATGGAAAAGTGAATCTTAGCGATTTTTCGATTCTGGCTCGCAACTTTGGTAAACTGGGAGTTCCTCCAACAGTGTCTAGTGGCCCGCCTCCTGCGGCTGCACCGAGTATCATCAGCGATGTCATTCGCCTGAGTATGCCAATTACACCTGAAGTCGTGCAGATGAATGAGGTAATCAATGTGAGTTTCGTTGCAGACTTCAACAGAGTCAGAGGATATGCGTTTGAAGTTGAATACGACCCGCAATCTCTGAAATTGATTGAAGACTCGGTTCAAGAAGGTGAGCTCTTCCAAGAAAATGCTGATCGTTCTCAGCCTTTCTTTATTAGCCGTGACTATGAGACAAATTACGGTACTAGGAAGATTATTGTTGCCAATATGATTGCTGGCAACGAAGATAGTATCGTGGGGTCAGGGTCGTTAGCGAAGTTTCGCTTTATTGCACGTACGGATAACATATCGGAACTTCGGTTTAAGGAATTGACTATTGTTGGTGATGACCAGAATCTAGTGAAGTTGCCGGATGTTTGGAACAGGTCTATTGAACCTCTGAAAGTGCCTTCTCAGACAGAATTGATTCAAAATTATCCTAACCCGTTTAATCCTGAGACTTGGATTCCTTACCGCCTCAGCCAGCCATCTCCTGTCACGATTATGGTTTATGATGCAACTGGTCAGCAAATTCGCCGCATAGATATAGGTATTCAACCGGTTGGTGATTACACCCGCAAAAATCATGCGATTTATTGGGATGGCCAAAACGATTTTGGGGAGAAGGTCGCAAGTGGTGTTTACTTCTACGAGTTGGTTACTAACCATTATGATGCTATAAAGAAAATGGTTATTCTGAAATAGGATTCCATGATTCTTCGTCTCAAAAGAAATGCTTTCGCTCTCTCTTTAGCCAGCCTTACCTTTCTTCTGTATTTTTCGGTCTTTGCAAATGCCAACGTTAAGCATGTTTATAAACTGATGCTAATGGATTACCGTGGTAATACAAGGATCGAATATACAACTTCGGATCCATCGACGTATATTGTTTATAACGGTGGTAGCGCGTTGGTAAAAGGATTCCGTGTCTTGGAAAGTTGGAGTGTCCGTGTGGATGCTTCTTTATATGGAAAGTCACTGGTAGATCTTGATCCGGCGAAGTTCCGTAGGGCTTTAGTGAGTAGCAATTCGCAGGCGACGAAATCTGTTGCGTCGTCTGCGACGGCAACGGTGAGCGCTCAGGTATCCCGAGTAAATGGCAACTCCAGTCGAGCACCTTCTTTTCCTGCTATAGATGTCAATGCAAATTCGCTAAATAATTCATTTGCCGGGGCTGGCTTGGCTTCGAGACAAGCCAAAAATCGTCTTGCTAAAGTTGGGGGAACTGGCAAAGCTGCTCGTGTATCCCACTTGATTACTCCTAGAATTCAGGATGTTGCGGTTACTTCTATTGATGGTGGAGCAGCGGATGCTATCAAAGAAACTGATTCTGATTTAAATCAAACCTTAACAGCAATTCCAAAGGAAAATGAATTAGACAAATCGCTATCTGTTGTCCCAACACTAAATCAATGGGCAGACTCGGAGCAAGCAAGTCCGTTAATTGCGGAACTTGATTCGACCATCTTACTTCGCTTGCGTCGTTATGATAGGTTGATCACACACGCAGCATCTCGCAATGGCGTTGACCCTAATTTGTTGAAAGCATTGGTTTATATTGAATCAGCCGGAAACTATAAAGCCGTTTCGCCTAAGCGGGCTATAGGGTTAACTCAACTTAGAATTCCAACTGCTCGCGAAATGGGTGTTATAAATGTCTTTAATCCACAACAAAATTTGCTCGGTGGTGCAAAGTATCTAAGCCAACAGTTAAAAACTTTTAAAGATGAATCAATGGCATTAGCTGCTTATAATGCAGGACCGACTCGGGTTCGTCGAAGTAAAACACTTCCGACCGAAACTCGCAGCTATGTCAAAAGAGTTTTGGCAGTCAGAAATATCCTTGCTTCAAAATGAAAATACACTTGCGTTATTTATATTCTCAGTTTAAATGGATAAGATGGTCATTAGGGATTTGTTTGGTCCTCATTATGTCTTTT
The DNA here is from genome assembly GCA_012963885.1 of Candidatus Poribacteria bacterium. Lineage (GTDB taxonomy): Bacteria > Poribacteria > WGA-4E > WGA-4E > UBA9662 > UBA9662. Next base: position 47,391 of record DTUY01000052.1, read on the forward strand.
TGTTTTGCTGTGGATGCGGCAAAGATAGAGTTAAGGAGTAAGACAACGCAAAGGAATGAGATTGTTGTCCAGCAAGGAGATATAATCACACTTGATGTCTTTGCAGATGTTGGTCAAACGCCAAGCTCAGCTGCAGAAATATATCTATCGTTTAAACCTGATAAATTGCGAATAAAGGATCCTGTGAGACCCTTCGATCAAGGAAATTTCTATACTGGCAATGTGGCTTTAAATAAGTTAATTAACAATCGCGAGGTTGGCTTTGCCATCGTTTCAAACGCACTACCGTATCCTAAGGGCGAAGGTGTCATTGCAACAATACATTTTGTTGCGATTGGTGAAGGAACAGTAGAGATTAAGTTTAATGTTGATCAAGAAGACTGGGATCGAGGCAAATACACGTTTTTCACACAATTTAATGAGGGGCGGGCAGAACCAAAGTCCTTTAAAGATGTGGTTGGAGCAAAAATTCAGGTCAAGAATACATTGCTTCAAATAGACAAATTTGGCTTGCAAAGATTTGTCTATGATAATCCGGGAGATAACATTAATCTAGACGATTTCGCAATTGTTTCAGGAAGTGAAGGTAAACCACTGTTAAATTGGGCAGTTAATGCAGAAGATAAATTTGGCCGGCCTATTGAGATCGATAAAAATGCGGCCAACCAGCTTATCATTCGTCCAGTATTGCCGAAGACACGAGAAGATGAGATCAAGGTTACATTAAGGCTTTCCTTAAAAATAGGCGAATCGCTTGCAGTTGATTCAACCGTGATATATGTGGTAAATCAGGATGTTCCGATTATCAAAGCACTTCCTGAACTAAGGTTTCGCGTGGGGGCAGAAGGAATTATATTGCTGGATAATTATGTTCAGGATGAGGACAATAAGAATGCCGAGTTGAAATGGGAGGTTGGACAATTACCAGTAGAGCTAAAAGTTTCTGGCGTCAGCTTAGACAAAGTTGATAGATCGAAGGGGATTGTGGATAATCCTCCCCGACTGGCATTTCGCACCAACAATCCGATAGATTCTGAACAACATTTTGACATAAAATTGAAAGTGGCGGATCCCGACGAAAATTATGATACAGCGACAATGCGTATTGTTGTCGAGCCTCTTCCTTTTGTTAGGATTGATCTAGTGATGCCAAGTGAGTTGACTTTATTAAGAAATGAGGAGCATAAACTAGAACTTGAGAGATATACTGATATCGAACCGAAAGCAGCAATCAATGAGATTGTGTGGGACGTCTCGCCATCTGAGCATGTTGATGTATTAGTTAAAAATCTTGTTGTTATTCTTCGCCCACAGCGAGATTGGGTTGGATCGGCTGAAAAGATAGTCATTCGTGCCGTTTTTGAAGGGAAGAAGATCGACGAGTCTTCAATCAATGTAACAGTCTTCGATCTACCTGAAGAGAAAACCAGGACTTTTCCGATTATGTTAATTCGAAATCCTATTGCGAAAAATGAATTTAAAGTTATTGCAATTATGTCTGATGTTTCTGAGATGACAGCCGCTTTTGTTATTCCAGAAGTACCTGATGTTCTTCCTCAAACCATTAATTTAAAGAAGATTGGTTCCTCAAGAGGAGTTTGGTTTTGTCGTTACTCTTTGAGCACGCCACCAAGTAAAGGCCAGAAACTTATTGTTAGTATTGTTGGCAAGGATACAAGAAATCAGAATATTCCTCCTTCCACCAATGTTTTTGAGTTTTAGAATGAAAAACAATTATATTCAAACGCTATTTCTTAGGATTCTTGCTATTGCGGTTTCTATCTGTATCTTTAGCTGTAGTGATAGAGACTTTGATAACACTTTGACTGTCACTGAGGAACTTGTAGATCAAGCCGACAGCATTAAGAAAGCCGGGTTGCTAATCGAGGAGGGGGATCTGGGTGAAGCGTTTGATTTAATGAGCAATGTCTTGTCCGCAGAGCCCTCAAATATCGATGCGAATATTGCTTTAGCTGGGATTTATCTAGCACGTGATCAGTTTACCAAGGCGCTTGATGCAGCAAACAGAGCTTTCATAAATGCATCACAAGATTATGTTTCATCGTTCAATCCGCATGTTAATAAGAAAACGATTCACTTAATTCTTGCTCAAACATATTATTGTATTGGGGATTTCAATCGTTCTAACGATCAGGTTCGTCAGATCATCAATAAAAATGTGAATTTAACGCCTGAAGGGCTTGGGATGGAGATTGAGCGTTTGGCTAGAAAAGATTTATGAACGTGAATTTACAACCTCAATTTGGCATTGTCAAACAGTACGGCTCTCGTGCGTCCGATCAGAGTCTTGAAAATTTTAGAGCAAATTTAAAAGTTGGAGATTCTGTCAGCGGTAGAGTTTTACGGCAAGTCGCTGGAAATAGGTTTCTGGTTGCTTTTGATGGTTTGAATCTTGTCGTTGAAACGAATATCGAGTTGAATCCACAGGATAGCGTGCAGGGGCGGGTACTGTCACTTGATGAGCATGTTACAGTAAGGTTAACGTCACATAGTACCAACGTTACAAATAGGTCTAAAAGTATTGCTGAGTTATTAGAAAGTCTTAATTTTTCTGTAGATGCCCAAGCGAAGGCTTTGGCCAAATCTTTGGTGGCGTATAATATATCGCTTAACGCAGAAAACTTGGAAAGTCTATTGAACTACGCGTCAGCTTTCGATATCGAATCTAATTTATCCCCCAATTTGATAACAACAGCATGGCTATTAAAACTGCCACCACAGTCTCATTTAATCAGTGCGTTACAACTTGTTTTTGAGCAGAGGCGAAGCTTTGTCAACGAACTTCAGCACCTGAAAAATTCCTTGGATTTGTTACTCAAAAACTTACCCAAAGGGATTAACTCGTCGTTAATTAACCAAATTTTACAGTTTGTGTCTCTTAACCCTAATGATGCCGATTTTGCTGATCAAATCAGTCAGTTCATGAATCAACTTGGGTTGGGATACGAGGCAAAGTTATTGGCGCTTTTGAACTCTCCAGAGAGTATACAAGAGTTTTCAAAGAATACAAATCGTAATTTGAAAGTGCTACTGTTACGGCTAAATTTACAGGTTAAAGATAGTCTGGCGGAAAATGGACTTCGTAATGCAGTGCGCAGAAATTTGTCGCAGACTATAGAAGCCATAGAACAGGTCTTCGCAAGCATCGATTCGCATGAGATTGCAAGGAATCGTGACATTATTAATGGAGGGCAGTTCTATTTGCAGATCCCTCTTGACTATGATGATAAGCATTTAACAGCAGAGATATTAGGTAGAAGTGACTCTTCAGATGAGATTGATCTCGAAAATTTTCAATTACAGATGGTGATCGAAACTGAAAATCTAGGAACTCTCAAAGTTAATCTACATGTCTTGCATCGTGATATGATTTGTGCTATTCTTACTGAGGATTTGTCATACAATTCTTTTATTGAGCGGGAAAAAGGTAATTTGCTCTCTCGGATGAAAGCTTTGAATTACAATCTAGAGGATATACATCTCCAGGTTGTTGATAAGGGCAAAATCGGTATTGATATGATCCCGATAACTGCAGCCTCGCAGAGTGACCTTGTACGGGTTGACGTTAGTGCATGAGAACCCCACGCCAAAAGGCAGTAGCACTTCGTTATGCACCAGATGAACGTATGGCTCCGCACATCGTTGCCGCTGGAGAAGGAGAAATCGCAAAACAGATCTTGGAGATTGCAGATCTGCATGATGTGCCAGTTTACGAGCAACCCGAGGTTGTAGAAGCGCTTGTTAAACTAGAGGTTGGCACGGAAATCCCCCCGGAGTTTTATCGAGCTGTTGCCGAGATCCTAGCTTTTGTATATTCTATAGATAGAAAATGGGAAGGCCGAAAGATTTGAACCAGTTGTTGCAATCTTTAAACAGAGGGTTGTTTTTTGGATGGATAATGCTGATTATCTTTTTGTTTTCAGCAGGTGTATTGGAAAATAATGTAGTATTGGCACAAGACCAGTCCGAAAATTTTGGCTATCTTTATATTGAAACAGATCCCCCAGATGCTGTTATTCGTATTGATCGTGAATTAAGACGCGCACAAAAAAGAAGACCGGAAGAAATCGAAACTAAGCAGAAAGCTGATACTGTTAAGCCAATTGGGAATCCGGTTCCGCTTATTCGGGCTGCTGATGTTGGTCATGACCGAATATTGGTACGTAGTAGCCGTAGTTTTGCTGTGGGCGATACCGTTCGTATAGAGCAAAACCAAGATGGTAACCTGCCAAAAAGAGTAAGCGACCATGAGATTGTTCGTATCGGGGTAGTTGATGCAATACCTGCATTATTTATTCGGCCTCCTTTAATAAATACGTTTGAAACTACAACAGGGGAAGTTGGGGAATCTGGCAATGCGAGGATCTTCAAGATTAATCCTCCTAAAAGTCCGCGAATCTTTGCCGTTCCTGTTGTTGCACCCGCATATCTTGCTGAGGATGTTGAACCTGGTGCTTCTCAGATTAAAGTGTATGTCAGTAGTATTGCTAGTAGAAATGACTTTCCGGTCAAAAGTGCTATTTCAATCCAGAAGATTGATAATTCTGAAGTCTATGCGGTGCTGACTCAGAAGGCAAAAGCTACTGCTCAACAGATATATGTTGGGGATACGTCCAAGTTTGCTTCAGGGGATATAGTTGAGATAGCGCAAGGTGAGTTTCTATTTAGAACAAGAATTAAGCAAGTATATGATCAAATAAAGAAAATAGAGCTTGTGTCTTCACTTAGTGAAGGTTATGAACTGATTTTTAACAGAATAGATGTTAATAATGATAGAGAAATACCGTTAGATGAGTACCTGAGTTATTATCCTAGTGCTGGCGCAGAAGGTATTTTTGCTATCTTGGATGGCGATCAAAATAAAGTAGTTACTTCTCAGGAATATCTTGAGAAACAGGAGCTTCGAGCCGATGATGCGAGAGTAAATAGAATTCAAGCCGAAGAAAATACAGAAATTATAGGCATTCCTGAGAAGGAAGTCGAAGGTGCGCCGGGGGCTGAACAGAAGTTGCGGCTGACTATTACGTTAAAAGATAAACTTAAACGGGGATATCCGAAGTCTGCGCAAGTCTTACGGATGAGTAAACTTGAAATAGACCGCCCTTTCTATCTGCCGGAGAAGCGGACCGTTTTAATTCGAGCAGGTGAAGTTACTAAGGTTCCAATATTAAAGATGAACCGAGGCGCTGGGAGTATTACAGTCATATCCGACCCTTCGGGTGCAACGCTAACTCTAAAACCTCAATTTTCTACTGAAAAAATTTATCTAGATAAATTGACCAAGTCTTATGAAACACCTGTAACAATTTCAAATATCCCTGCGGGCAGTTATCACTTAAAACTTGTAGCAGGGAAGTATTCTTTAGAGGAAATCTCATCGAGTGTCCCTGTAACAGACCAACGAGTTACGGAACTTGATAAATGCCTATGTTCGCAAACTTTCAGGAATGAGCTTAGGTCTGCTGGAATTGAGGTTCCAAGCAAAGTATTGGTGACTTTGGTACAGGAATCACGCCATTGGTTGGTATCTGATGTGGAACAAGACAACCGATATTCTGTTCTTCGAGAGGATAACAAATTAATTATATCATCAGTTACTGTGTTTATAGGCGACACAACCTTTATTAAAAGAGAGCTAAGAATGGATGACAATGCTCCCATTGTGTTACCGAATGGTTTTTTAATTAATGGTGGAAATTCCCAAACGTCATCCTCTATAGTGCGTTTATCGTTTGCTATCACCGACCAGAGTGGTGTTTCCAAAATGATGATTTCCAATAATAAGAACTTCCAGTCACGAATAGATCAAATAGTTGAATGGGAGCCGTTTTCTTCCTCAAAGAAATGGAATATCAATTCTCATCCTGGCGAAAAAAAAGTGTGGGTGAAATTCAGGGATTGGGCAGATAATGAGACGAAAACTTTCTCATCTTCAATAGAATTGGTTCCCCCACTGGGGATGATCTATATTTCTAGGAACGATCAAGGCTTCTTGATGGGCAATGCAACTGGTGAGGAAGATGAAAAACCAGAGCATGAAGTTACGTTATCTTCATATTTTATCGGTCGGTTTGAAGTGACGAATGCTGAGTATAAGGAGTTTGTCGATGCAACTGCTCATCCGATTCCCCCGCATTGGGTAGATGGCGGGTATCCTGCAGGTATGGCAAGTTATCCCGTTGTGTTTGTCAGTTGGTATGACGCAACGCGATATTGTAATTGGTTGAGTGAATCAGCAAACTTGCCTAAATCATATAGTGCCACAGGAGAGTTGATAGATAAAAATGGTGCTGCAACTAATAGCATAGAAGCAGTCGAGGGATATAGACTGCCAACAGAAGCTGAGTGGGAACGTACGGCTCTCGGCTCAGCAAAGCTTGGGTCCTCTAATCCCCAGAAAGATAATAGGACCTTCTGGCCTTGGGGGGATCGCTGGAACGGGTTAGTTACCAATTTCGTTAATCCGGTTGACGGAATGGGAATTATGCCTGTTAGTCGATTTGCTAAGGGTCAAACAGAAGATGGTTTGTATAACATGTGTGGAAATGTGTGGGAGTGGGTTAGTGACTGGTATTCTCCGGGATATTATCCTGCACCGCGGTTCAATCCAATTGGGCCTGGCCCAATTGGCAAGGAAGAAAAAGTAATTCGGGGCGGCCTTGAAGTTCGAAATGGTCAGATCACACATCTGACAAATCGCAAGAAAGCTGTTGCCGAAGAAGTATATGGTGGAATCGGATTTCGTTATGTTCTCTCAATTACGGATCAACAATAAAATGATGGAGGTGTAAAACATGCCAGACGGATATGCTGTGTCATCAAGTGATCCTAATCTTCGTATATACGAACCGGATCAAATTCTGATCCAAGAAGATACGGATGGTGATGGGTCTATTTTTATTTTACACGAGGGTACTTTGGGTGTCTTCAAAGGTCCTGAGCAGGTTGCCGAGATTACAGCCCCCCCAGCTATTGGCGCGATTCTAGGTGAAATGTCGGAGATTCTCGGGGTTCCTCGAACCGCGTCGATTAAAACACTGGAGGACTTCGATGAGAGGGGCGATCCTATTGAGTGTAAAGTTTATGTTTACACGGGAGGGTTAGAGTCAATTGTTCAAGATACTCCTGAAATCGCGGTGCGGATTATGGAAAGCTTAGCCTCAAGGTTGCAGGATTCAACGAACCTTCAAAAAAGTGAAGCGGATCGAGCTGGAAAAATCGAGGAAAGAATGGGTAAGTTTCGAAAACAAGCTCAGTCTTTTAAAAAGGAGTCTGAAGCAAACGAGAAAAAGCTGAACCAAGTCAAGACTCACCTAGAAAAACATAAGGGGATCTTGGGTATGATTCCCAAAAAGGATCTTCTTGAACTCGTTCAATGATTAAGCAATCACAGGCGGTAATACTGCTATTTTTCATTTTTGTCTTGATTTTCAGTCACGCTTCTATTGCTGATCATGGCTATGTTTTGCTTGTCGAAGGTTCTCGGATTTATATTGATGTTGGAACGGACAATGGAGCAAAGCTTGATGCAATCTATCGAGTTTATGAAGATATCAATGGCAGATTGGATTATGTTGGCGATATAAAAATTGTTCAGCTCTTTATGCAAGGAGCGGTAGCAAAAGTTGTCGATCTTCAGTTAGGCAAGCAAATTGAAGTCACTCATAAAATTATTGCACTTAAAGATATCGTTGCTTTAAAAGACGATGAAAAGGCAAGCAGCGATAATTTCCTGACGCAAATTCTGTCTAAGAAAAAACTAGTGGAGTCTTACAGACCACCAGTTCGAAGGAGCAATAAGGCGCCGGCTTGGCTAATTTTTTCAACTGGAGTTAGTTTGGGAATCACTGCCGCTTATTCGCATCAACGTGCCAACAATGCATATGATTTATATAAGCTATCACGTGTGGAGGAAGACAAACGACTTTTTGAAAACCGTACCAAGAGACTTGATAGAAACAGCAAAATTTTAGTTGGTGCGTCGATTGCCGGTGTTACGCTTGGCACTGTTTTGCTATTGATTAACAATGATCCTGTGGATGATATACCGATTGCGTATTCCGATATCGATTCTGCTCCTTATGTTTCGATGCTTCAAATGAGTTGGTAGTTTTGACTACAGATCATTGATCAAGGAATTACTATTGAAAAATCTAACTGCTATTGCTATATTTTGCGTGTTTGTGCCGGTTTTTGCAGTTGCGGTGGACCAACCGGCAGCAGATAACGCTCTGTCGAGTAGAGAGTTTGTTACAACTGCTTCCTATGTTAACAATGCAGCTTCTCAAATTTTTCGTACATTATCAGTTTTTTATTATGCCTTACTGGCTTCGTCTGCTAATACATCAAATCAAACCGACGATACAGGGATATTAACTCCAGTATCATCAAAAAGTGCAGATGCTGAAGTACCCGAAGCAGTTCCAGAAGACGGATTCGTGTTAAGTGTCGATAAACGAAAAGCCCACATTAATATTGGTGCTAAAGATGGTGTTCAACGTGGAATGCTACTTGAAATCTACCGTCCGAAGGGCCTTTACGATGCGATCTCAGACGTGCGCTATCCCATTGGAGGATCTTTGGGATACGGTTTAGTGGTAGAAGTGTATGAGTCTACGTCTGTTATGTATCTATCGCACTTTGAAATTAAAATGGTTGATTCAGGGGAAGACGACAGAGGTGTACAGCTGGCAATTGAAGTGCACGACCGTGTTCGCCGACCACCAGTATTGGAAAAAGAAATAGTTGAAATTCTAGCAGAACAGGTTGTAACCGAGAACGCTAAAGTTCTTTCTATCAATGGGAATATGTTTTCGATGACCGCGTTCGATCAAGTTTCTGTGGGGAATGCAATTATATTGATCAAAACTCCAAAGGAAATTATTCATCCGGTTACTGGCGAATTAGTAGTTCTCGGCAAGGAAAAGCGTGCCAATGCGATTGTTGCTGACATCAAAGGCAAAACGATTTTGCTTTCAGTTGAGCCAAATGCGTCTGGACACTTCATTGTTGACGATATAGTGAAAATTACCAAAAGATAATTTTCATGCCGAATTCGTTTGAAGAAGAGCGAGTTTTAAAACAGAAATCATTTCCCTTTATTGGGATGCTTACGGTTTTAAGTCTCTCCGCTTTGGTTCTATCCTATATTTTCACAGCTCCTACTTTAAAAGAACAAGATCCTATCTCCCAACTTCTTTTTAACGATAAGTCTATAATTCGTAGAAGACCCACCTTAGACTCTGTTCCATTTGCTCAAGCCCATGAGGGAACGAAACTGGAAATTATGCAAATAAAATCTGATTGGATTCAAGTCAGGGTTAAAACAAATATTGTAGGCTGGGTACAAAGTGATCATGTAACCGTTGTTCCTTCGCCTTCTTTAAAGCCAAACTATCGGCAGATCGCTAGAAAAAACATAATTTTTTTGGTTAATAAGATTGGATTAACTTTTTGAGTCATCCTTAATTGTCTCAGCCCATTTCATCGGAGCTACCGTAATTTTCCCGTTTTTTCTTGCTAGAACAGTTCACATCTCAATTCTGGTAACACCTTCAAAACAGAGAAAATCAAAGATATTCCGCGCCGACCAACGGATCTAATAAAAGCAAGGTTTCGGTCAAAAATAGCCTAAATTGACATCATAGACACCCAAGAGTATAATTTTGCCAATCTATGGGAGTGGGATCTTGGGACACAATCAAAAATCAATTACTGTTGGTGAATTACAAGCATTACCAGGGGAAAGAACTGAGGGGAAAATTCCAGTTGGTGAAATGCAGGATGGAACATCTATAGGATTGCCTGCTGTTTTGATTAATGGGGTAGCTGATGGAAAGACGATTTATCTTCAAGCGGTAAGTGATGGTGATGAGCTGAATGGAATAGCTGTTATCCATGAAGTTCTACGTCAAGTATCTCCTGATATTTTACGTGGGAAAGTTATTGCGATTCCGATTGTTAATTTTCACGCTTTTCACGCGAAACAGGCTTACAGTCCTGTCGACAACCTGAAAATGAATAGATGTTTTCCAGGTAAAGCCAATGGAACTTCAAGCGAACGAATCGCCCATTATTTGTTTAATAATGCTGTAAAACAAGCAGATGTTTGTATAGATTTACATCAAAGTGGGGTTAAGCCGATGATTGATGAGGTCAGAGTGAGAGTTAGTCATGATCATCCGCTTCATGAAGCGTGTCTTAAACTCGCAAGGGCTTTTGGTATCGGATATATTCTTGATCAAAAAGGGCCGAAGGGACAACTGGCACAAGTTGCTCCAGATATTGGGATTCCAACAATCGATCCAGAGTTAGGTGGCTGTCATGGTTGGAATCATCTGAGTATTTCAAAGGGAATTCGTGGGATACTGAATATATTGAAAACTTATGATTTCATTGATGGTGAACCGGAGATTCCTTCAGAGCAGTTTGTTGCACACCAATTTGTTCCGGTTGTGAGCAATCATGGTGGCTTTGTTCGCTATCAGGTTACATTGACAGATTATATTGAAACCGGCCAACCGATCGCGGAGATTCATGATGTGTTTGGTAACCTGCGTGAAGTAATTCATTCACCGGCAGACGGTGTTTTTTGGTCCCAACCAATTTATCCGATGGTGGCGAGCGGCGGATCAATTGGAAAAATTGGGGTTGAGGCAGTATTGGATATATAATGATTTATAAAGTGCACAAACCAAAAATCTATATTCTCATTCTGTCATTCGCAATGATGATCTTGTTGGCTTCAACTGTAGGTGCAGTAAAGAAAATGACACAGTTGCCGTCAAATTCAGTTGCTACTAGTGATGGAGCACTGGCAACTTTTTTCAATCCTGCGGGAGTAGCCCCTCTTAGTGGTGTTGATTTGTGTTACTTACGTACCTACGATGGGGATTCAAGGGGAGACGATGCGCTTTTTTTAGCAACGGCAAAATCCGGCTTGGGATTGGAATTTATTGAGACAGGAAATGGTGTTTCATTCAAACGCTATACAGTTACTAATGGCACTCGGTTGCTTGGATCACTGTACTTAGGTACAAGTTATAGTTGGATTAACGCAAACTTGACTGACTATGATAGATCTAATTATCAGAATTACGACAATTTCTCGTCGTGGTCACTGGGATTGATGTTTCGACGAAGTAATTTATCGATTGGTACCGTTGCACGTGATTTAAATCGTCCTGCGTTAGTTGGTGGCCGGACCTATGATTTTGGAATAGCTATACGTCCAAATACCTCTCGCATTACGTTTTCGTTAGATTTAAGAAAAGTAGAGGATGCAGGTGGTATTGGTATCCGTTACGGTTTAGATATTCGGCCAATAGATTTCTTAACTTTTCGTACCGGTTATTGGAATGATAAGAGTTTCGATATTCGATTTGGCGTCAATCTAGGCTATATGGGATTAGGTGCTTTCCGGGCATTTTCACCAAATAAGAAATTAAAAACTGGCGTTGGAGAATTTCGCATTTCGCAGCCGAGCCGAACGAGACCAAGACGTAAGATTTTTCTTGATATAGAAATGAGCGAAATAGATTATTCATTGCAAACTGCCAAGGATGATCAATCCGTTGTTGGCGTTTTGGTTCGAATTGGTGGGAGTGATGTTGGAGTTGCACAGATGCAGGAGCGCCGAAACCTACTTAAACAGTTTGGAGACGCAGGCAAAGAGGTTATTTGTTACGGTAAGATCTGTTCAACGGGAGCCTATATGCTGGCTTCAGTATCTAGCCAAATTTTCCTTCATCCCTTGGGAACTGTAGATTTGATTGGTGTGCGAAGTGAACTGACGTTTTTAAAGACTCTTATGGATCAATTGGGCGTTCATAGTGATTTCGAGCGGATTGGAGAATACAAGTCGGCAACTGAAAGGTTTACCCGTTCTGAAATGTCAGAAGTTTATCGTGAACAGACCAATAGTTTAATTGATGATATTTATGACCAAATTATACGGATGATTGCAGAAGGACGAAATTGGACTCCGGAGCAGGTTGAAGACTTAATTAATCAAGGACCTTTTACGGCTAAACAAGCATTGGAGAATAATCTTGTAGACCAACTTATTTACGAAGATGAAATCGAAGAACTGATCGATAGTAAAAAGTCGGATTTGGTAAAAGGTGATCGTTATTTTGGTCAAGCCTACCATGATTATAACTGGAAAGTTAGTGCTTCAAAGATTGCCATTATTTATGCCGTTGGTGACATGATAACAGGTAAAAGTTTTGCAAATCCCTTCACGGGTGGCGTGTTTATGGGATCTGATACGATTGCAGAAGCAATCAGGTCGGTTAGGGAGGATAATTCTATTAAAGCTGTTGTTCTGCGGATTGATAGTGGTGGTGGATTTGTGTTGGCAGCGGATGAAATCTGGCGAGAATTGCAACTCCTAAAACAGGACGGGAAACCTCTCATTGTATCAATGGGAGACATAGCGGCGTCAGGTGGATATTATATCGCCACGCTGGCTGACCAGATTATTGCTGAGCCGAGTACGATTACGGGATCAATTGGTGTTTTTACCGGCAGGTTGAATTTGAAAAGATTGTATGAAAAGATTGGTATCAACAAAGAGATTATTAAGCGTGGTAAAAATGCAGACTTTTATAGCGATTACAGCGATTATTCTGAAACACATCAACAGGTCATGAGAGCATCAGTTGAGGAAATTTACGACAGTTTTGTTGCCAAAGTTGCAAACGGTCGCGGAATGACCAAAGAAGAGGTAGATCAAGTCGCACGTGGTCGTGTATGGACAGGTCGTCAGGCGCATGAGATTGGGTTAGTTGATCAATTGGGCGGTTTGGATCTCGCTTTGTCAGTTGCACGAAAGGAAGCGGGATTGGTGAGTCAGCAAGTTGAACTCGTATCTTTGCCTCAGGCAACTTGGCTATATAGTCTTTTAAATAACATAGTAGCTTTCGATCTGGGTATTTCGGATATTAATTCTAGAAGGAGGCAAATTTCACAGCAGTTAAGTCAAGATCGAGTTTTCTTAATGACATCGTACAATTTGCATATTCTGGATTGAGGAAATGAGGACTGTTAGTAGTGAATTGGAATAATGTTTCGCCTGCCGTTTATGAGCAGCACCGAAAAAGGATGATCCGTAAACAAATCCAGAAGCGGGGTATTCATGATCAAGTAGTGTTGGATGCCATGTTGAATATACCACGTCATCTATTTATGAGGTCAGATATGAGGAGTAAATCGTATCACGATCGGGCTGCTCCAATTGATTGCCAGCAGACAATTTCTCAGCCCTACATTGTTGCTCTTATGACGGAATTGTTAGAACTGGAATCTCAATCGAAGGTTCTTGAGATTGGTACGGGTAGTGGTTATCAGACTGCTGTTTTAGCCGAAATTGTCGATAAAGTATATACAGTTGAGATTATTCAAAAACTGGCCGATGGGGCGTTGGAACTTCTTAGTTCACTTGGATATAAGAATATTGAATCGAAAATTGGTAATGGTTACCACGGTTGGGAAGATCATGCGCCTTATGACCGCATCATCGTAACTGCTGCCCCTCCTGCTATCCCAAATATGCTGATTGATCAACTTAGCGTTGATGGCCGGCTAGTAATACCTGTTGGAAAGGTTGACCAAGATCTAATGCTGGTTACGAAGACCATCGGAGGAGTTGAACGAAGAGTGATATCTGGAGTCAGATTTGTTTTGATGGCTTCGCCCCTTGGATAAGTAACAAACGTTATACGAAAAAATGAAAGAATTTTCTTGAAATCTTTGGATTGATTAAGTAGAATTTTATTTGTCCAAATTAGAATATTCCTCCGTAGCTCAGTCGGTAGAGCGAGTGGCTGTTAACCACCAGGTCGGCGGTTCGAGTCCGTCCGGGGGAGCTTGGCAAAAAAGCGGTCCGATTGATTTCGGATCGCTTTTTTGTTATAATTATCTGTGATACTGTGATAGTAGAGGTATCAGGCTAAAAGAGGATAGAAATGGAGAATAAAGCGGAGAACATTGAAAACCATTCGGAAGATTTGTGTCCCCAGGATCTTTCTAGACGAAACTTCCTTAAGTTTGGAATGAACAGCTTTTTAGGTATGATAGCCTTAAAACATCTGCAGTTACCTGTGTTTGCACAGACAGATCATATTGTTGCCTCTGCAGAGCACTGTATTGTTCTTTTTATGAATGGTGGGCCTAGCCAGCTCGACACATTTGACCCCAAGCCTGATACTGCTAACGGTGGACCGTTCAAGGCAATCCAGACCCGTGTAAAGGGGATACAGTTTGCCGAAACGCTACCACAAGTCTCCGAACAAGCGCATCATCTATCGATAATTCGGTCGATGGTTTCACGCGAGGGAAATCACGAACGTGCAAGGTATCTGCTTCACACCGGTTATGCCCCGACTGGTTCTGTCAAGCATCCGACCTTTGGATCACTCGTGTCACATCACTTAGGCAATCCGGATTTTGAACTTCCAAACTGCGTTAGTATTAATTCTCCAAGTTTCACCAGCGGCTTTCTGAAAGCCAAACATGATCCTTTTACAGTTAATAATCCGATGGAGCCAATTGATGACATTAAATATCCGGTTCAAATGGATCAGCGTAGGTTTCAGCAACGTCTGATGTTAATGGGTGACTTGCAGGAGGATTTTCTTAAGAAACGGGTTGGTCGCAGTACGGAAGCGCATCAAGCAATATATGAAAAAGCTGACAAGATGATCAATTCCGAGAAAACAAAAGCTTTTGAATTGCATGAGGAACCGATTGCTTTACGAGAAGCCTATGGCATGAATCGCTTTGGACAAGGTTGTTTAATGGCCAGACGACTTGTTGAATCCGGTGTGAAATTTGTCGAGGTCTCATTAGATGGATGGGATACGCATAGCAACAATTTCGAGCAAGTTGGAAACCTAATGAATACCGTTGACCCCGCTTTTGCGACGTTAATCCGGGATCTGGAAGATCGAGATCTGCTTGATAAGACGATTGTTATGTGGTTAGGTGAATTTGGACGGACACCTAAAATTAATAGTAATGAAGGCCGTGATCACTTTGCGAACGGTTGGTCGTTGGTTCTTGGTGGTGGTGGTATTCGCGGCGGTCAGGTAATTGGTTCAACAAGCGAAGATGGAATGAAAGTTGTTGATCAACCAGTGTCGGTTCAAGATGTGTTTGTATCTCTTTGCACGTCCTTCGGTATCGATCATAACTCGGAGAATTGGTCACGAGTTGGACGACCGATTCGCGTTGTAAACGGTGGCAATATAATCAAAGGTTTGCTTAAAAATATTCAGATTTAATCTGGTAGTATTTGTTTTTTTCAATTTTGCATGGGAAGTAATCTTTTTTGCGTACCCCGATTCATTTCACCAACCTTTCTTTTTGGTGGAATTGTCAGAAATCTTGTTGTTTTTCCCCATCGCTTTTTTCGCTCTCTGCGTACAGAATGGCCCATCAAGGTTGTTATTTTCTTTCCTCTACTGATTAAATAATCATACAAGACCGTGTTTTAGCATGATGATCAGCGTTCATTTTTCATGCTGAGATTGGCAAAACCCTGTTCAGGTCTTGCTGGATGGGACTCTGTATTTTGAGAAGGTAAAGCTTCTGTATTTTTTGTTTGCTTGTTGGGGATTCATCAAATTCTCATTTCTAGTATTTGTAAAACTTTGTTGCAATTGTCTTGTTGATTTATAATGGATGTCTTAGTTTGGCTATGATTAAGAAGTCTTGTTAGGAAAGGGATTTTTATGAAGGTTCTCGTAGGACCAAATCACATTGGGTTGGAAAATGCAATTCCTGATCTGCAGGGGAAATTTCCTCAGTTGCAGTTTGAGAAGTGTAGTGATCGACAAAAACTTGCCGACGAAATCGTTGATGCCGATGTTTACTTCGGTTGGTTGGACAAAGGCGTTTTTTTTGCAGCGGAAGAATTGAAGTGGATTCAGTCCCCAAGTTCGGGAATAAACCACTATTTGGCCATATCGGAATTAAAAGATAGTGATGTTTTGTTGACAAGTGCTAGTGGAACCCATGCAGCTTGCGTAGCGGAGAGCGCATTGGGGATGATCTTTTCTTTTACGCGGGGGATTCGAAGCAGCATTTTAGGTCAATCAGAAAAAAACTGGTGTGCTCGAGAGATACGTAGTCAGCTTTCCGAACTAACTTATAGTACTATAGGTGTCATCGGTTTTGGCGCTACTGGTCGCGCTTTAGCAAAGCGTGCTTCGGCTTTTGACATGCGTGTCGTTGCTGTTGATATGTATCCGATGGACAAGCCAGAGTACGTTGAGGAATTATGGGGTATTGATCAACTACATCATCTACTGAGAATATCGGATTATGTTGTTGTTATGGTTCCTTATACTGAACAGACCAATAAAATGATAGGTGTACATGAGCTGGAATTGATGAAGCCAAGTTCAATGCTGGTTGGAATGTCACGTGGAGGTATTATTGATCAACGGGCATTGGCAGATGCCCTAAATAAGGGATGGATTTCCGCTGCTGCGCTTGATGTTTTCGATTCAGAACCGCTACCGACAGATAGTGAATTGTGGCAATTGCAGAACTTGTTAATTACTCCGCATGTTGCTGGAGGAACTCAGCATGAGGCAATGTATGTTATCCAAATATTTGAAGAGAATTTGTCACAATTCATTAAGGGTAATTATGATTTAAAAAATTTGGTGGATAAACAACTTGGCTTCTAAGTTT
>DTUY01000052.1:64212-92197 GCA_012963885.1 Candidatus Poribacteria bacterium
TCGGAGTGTGATCTTGTCGCTATCGCAGAAGTCCGAGCAGAGTTAGGTCAGAAAGTTCAGGATCGGTATCGGGTTCCGAAACTGTACAAAGATCATCTTGAGTTAGCTAAAGACAACGAAATTGAAGCCGTTGCTGTATCTGCAGATTTTGCTTTACAAGGCGAGATTGCCAAAGATCTATTAAGCGCGGGCAAATGTGTTTTCATGGAGAAGCCGATGGCTGTTTCTATCAAGCAGGCTAAATCTCTGTTGGAAGCGGCAAAATCTGCCAACACGAAACTGATGGTCGGTTACATGAAGCGGTACGATGCTGGAAACGAGCTAGTCAAATTGAATGTGACCAAGTTTCGGGAAACAGGGGAACTAGGTGACATCACTTATGTCCGAAATCACGGTTTTTGCGGTGATTGGATCTGTAACTTGGATACCCCAATGGAAAGTACCAATGAGGTTGCACCAAGTGGTCCTAGGAAAGTGCCTGAATGGTTGCCTGCGGACCAAGTCGGTTCGTATCTCGAGGAGTTGTCATCTTTGAAATGGCGGGTGTACGGGTCACACTTGAGTCGGGTGGAATCTCACACTATCGTTGGGATGAACATACGCAGATCTATTTTCAGCATGGTTGGGTCCATACTTGGGCACCGCCGTTATTATTGAAGAATACAACGGCGGAGGTCGAGATTTATCGTGCTGGTGAAGATCAACAAATTTTAAAGCCAGTACCTGAACCTAGGTGGACATGGGCCTATCATCGCGAGCTAGAACACTTTATTAAGCATGTTAGAACAGATCAACCTTTCCGATCTTCCGGTGAAGATTCGTTAACAGATGTACGTTTGTACGAAGAAATTTACAAGAAATTTCTGGACATTAGCTAGATTTTCATCAAAAATCTTTTATTAGACAGGAGGAAGTATCAATCTCAATTGTGGCGATAGAAACTACCCTTGAATATTTTAATCATCGGTATCCTTTCAGGAACATGAATTAACTGAATATTTGAAGCACTCGGATTATAGCGAGGAAACCATGTCATTCTCGTTGAAAGATGATGCAGATCCGATGCTTGTAAGACGGTTCTCAATCTCTTAAATGAGGGAGCTCGAGGTTGAAAAAATTGCTTATTCTGGGAAAAGCTGTAGGTAATTAGAGGGCCTAACATATGGATTTAGGGTTAGAAGGAAAACGGGCAATTGTCACTGGCGGCAGTCGTGGGATTGGCCGATGTTGCGCGCGGGCTCTTGCACGAGAAGGAACTCGAGTTTGTATTGCCGCTCGGACACAGGATGCGCTAAATCAGGTGTTGGGAGAGATCGACGAGCTGGACGGTGAAGGTTTCGCTGTTGCTGTTGATTTAAATTCTCAAAAGAATTGCCAGAAGGTTGTGCGTGAAACTGTGGAAACGTTCGGTGGGGTGGATATATTAGTTAACAATGTTGGGGCAGCTAAGAATGCCGACATTCTGGATTTATCTACTAAGCAGATTGATGATGCGCTACGATTGAAGAGCTACAGCTATTTACGAATGTCTCAATTGGTGATTCCTTATATGAAGGAGAATCAATGGGGACGGATTATCAATATTGCCGGAGGAGCTGGTACAAGCCCTAGTCGACGAAACATGCCAACGGGCACTGCCAATATTACCATTTTGAATATGACCCGCGCGCTTTCGGATGCAGTTTCTAGCGATGGGATTCTAGTCAACACGATCTGTCCGGGATTGACCAATACATTCCGCGCGCGTGAGCAACAGCATGCGAGAGCCATTCGAGAAAATCGAGATGTAGAAGAATTGTTGTGGGATCTTGGACGCGAACTACCGGCAGGCCGTATGGCCGAACCTGAAGAGATTGCCAATGTAGTAGCTTTTTTAGCTTCTGAGACTTGTTCTTATATGTTTGGGAGTTCAATTTATATGGACGGTGGAGCACGGCGAGGAACACCCTGAAAATTGCAGCTATTGAAGTCAGTGTCCGACCGAATATATCTCAAAGCTAGCCCCGAATTTTATTGCTAGAATCCATTGATTAAGACATGCATATCGCATTTTGCTATATAAATTTCAAGTAGGATTAGGAGCTCTATTATGCCAAATATAAATAAAAGCTTGTGTCTGGACCCTGATCAGATTCAATTCTTTCATGACAACGGCTATCTTTTAATTCGATCACTCTATAATCACGGGGAAGTTACCGAAATGCGGAAGCAGTTTCATCAACTTATTACCCAAACAGAGGATCGTCCCAAAAATATAAGTTATTCGTTCATGGATCCAAAAGAAAACTACAAAACTGATCCATTCAACCCTGAAAACGTAGAAGGAATGATGGATCACGTTCTAGCAAGTGATTTTTGGTTTGATCACTTCACTGATCCAAGAGTTGTTTCAATTATGGTTGACTTGCTTGGACCAAACATCGACTTTCACAACGGTAAGGTACGAAACAAACCACCTGGATTCTATTCGCATCAGAGTTGGCATCAGGATTGGCCTTATGAACGACATACCAAGCCGGAGTTGGCTGCAGCCATTACGTATCTTGATGACACTGATTTTGAGTCTGGAGCAACAGAAGTTCTGCCCGAAAGTCATCTTAAAGGCGAATGGGAAACATCCGACGGATATAGAATCCCTGACGATCAAGCCCCCTCGGAAAAACATCGTGTATTGTCTGCAAATGCGGGCGATGTGGCTATAGTTCATGTTCTAGTTGTCCATCGCGCCGGACACAATTTCACTAATACCACACGGCACGCTATCATCAACGAATACAAGACCAGCGAAGCAATCGATCAGTGGAACAACCGATGTGCGTTTGCGGGACTTCCCTTGGCGAGAAATAATGAACTGTTGATGCCACGCATTTCGAAGGTGTTTGAAGATTGACACTTTAATTCAAACCTATCTCGATTTTGGATATACAGTTGATTATCATCATGAATTATACTATAATTTACGCTTGGTAAACCCAAACCCTGATTAAATATTACAGGCAACTTCATACATGAGAATCGCCCGGAATATCAGTAATTTAATCGGTAATACACCAATGATCCACCTAAACCATTTGACACAACCGGGCGATGCGAAAATCTATGCCAAACTTGAATCTTATAACCCAGGCGGTAGCATTAAAGATCGTATTTGTTATGCCATGGTTGAAGATGCAGAAGAACGTGGCTGGCTCAAACCCGGCTATACTATTGTTGAACCGACCGCCGGAAACACGGGAATAGGGCTCTCTATTGTTGCAATATCAAAAGGATATAATATTGTGTTAACCATGCCTGAGAACGTCAGTCGAGAGAAGTACTGTCTCCTTTCGGCATATGGTGTAGATATTATTTTAACGCCGGAGGATTCTGGCATGGCAGGAGCAATTTGGGAAGCGGAAGATATTGCCAGAAGAAAACCGAGGCACTATATGCCAAACCAGTTTTGTAATGTTGCTAACCCAGAGGCTCATCGTTGTACAACAGCTCAGGAAATTATCGGGGCCTTTGATCAACCAATCGACGTCTTTGTAACAGGTGTGGGAACAGGAGGCACCTTAACTGGAGTCGGTGAAGAATTAAAAAAACATTCAAAAAAAACAAAAGTTGTAGCTGTTGAGCCCAGTGCATCCCCTGTGCTGTCGGGAGGAAGTCCGGCACCAACACGCATCGATGGAATTGGTGCTGGTATGATACCCAAAGTATTAAACGTTGATATTATGGATCAAATCATCACCGTATCTGATCAAGATGCTTATGACATGATGAAGCGAATCTCCAAAAAAGAGGGGTTACTTGTAGGCATTTCCTCAGGGGCAAACATGCATGCAGCGTTGCAATTAGCACACGAACTTGGTGCAGATAAGCGGTTGGTAACTATTCTGTGCGATACTGGCGAACGATATTTGAGCCTTTCTGATCATTTTCAAGATAGTAGTGATATTGATATGGAGTGATTGGAATGACTGAACATGACTTACCGAAAATCACCAGCAGTTTTTGTTACAAGGTTCGTCAAATCGATCAACCTCAGGAAATCCTATTTCAGATATTTAAACGTTTCGAGGAACATGCTGCCATAATCACTAGCGGTCAATTGACTGGAATGATTATAATTCACATGGCACACGAAAATGGAATACCGTTTCGTGTTTGCACTATAGACACGTTGCGCCTCTTTCCCGAAACTTATGCTTTTTTGGATCAGGTTGAAGCCCGATATGGAATACAGATCGAGCAAATAAAACCGAATTTGGAACGAGTTAACCGAATGGTCAACCAGCATGGAGAATTTCTGTTCTTTGATAGCAAAGACAAGCAGGAATATTGCTGTCATATTCGGAAAGTTGAATCCCTTGAACAATTATTGACAGATATTGATGTTTGGTTTTCCGGACTTCGTCGTGATCAATCGGAAAATCGGCAGAGAATTCCCAAGGCACAGGTCATTGAGAAGAAAGGTAGATCGATTTTAAAAATCAACCCCCTCTTCGACTGGACAGAGAAACAAGTGCAGGATTTTATCAAAGAACATGATATTCCGATTAACCCATTGCTGATGCCAAAAGCGAACGGACAATTCTATGAATCGCTTGGTTGCGTGATATGCACAACACCAATACGACCAGGCGAACCTAAGCGGGCAGGTCGCTGGCGCTGGCAAAACACGCAGTTAGAAGAAAACAAAAAAGAGTGCGGTCTCCATTTCTCGATTTAGCATCAAACTGGAATCATGTAATACACTATTTTTAAGATATTGCTTATTAAAGGAGAATAAAGATTATGTCTGTAACTGTAAGAATCCCAACGCCATTGCGGAAACTCACTCAAAATGAACCGGAAGTCGAAGTGAGTGGTAATAATATTGAATCGTTGATCGATAACCTTGATACTAACTATCCAGGGATCAAAGAGCGAATTTACGATGAAGCCGATAATATCCGTCGTTTTGTTAATATATATTTAAATGATGAAGACATTCGCTTTTTAGAAGGAAAGTCAACTGCAGTAAACGATGGTGATGAGGTCTCAATTATTCCGGCAATTGCCGGTGGAATTTTGATGTCTTAGTCAATTTGGAAAATAATTTACTGAAACTTAGTGCGGAAATACTCAAACAAATTTCCGAACACGCAAAATCGGATTTCCCTGATGAATGTTGCGGTGTTATTCTAAGTGATGGCAAGCAAGATTTTTTGCGGGAATGCACAAATATACAGAACCAACTTCACCTGGAAGATCCGTCAGTTTATCCTCGTGATGCACGTACCGCATATCAAATTGATCCCAAAGAGTTGCTGGAAATTCACAAAGAATCGGAAGCGAAAACCCGACCAATTAAAGCATTTTATCACTCACATCCCAATCACCATGCCTATTTCTCAGAAAAAGATAAAGCCGACGCAACGATATGGAACGAGCCATTATATCCTGATGCGTCTTACATCGTAATTCCAATTTATGATGGTGATAGTGGTATCCAGGTCCGAGATATGCGGGTGTATACTTGGGACTTAAACACTGGCGATTATCTAGAATCAGAAATTGAAAGTTCAAATGGATAATCGATCGATTGTTGCTCTCGACTTTGATGATGCGGATCAAGTAATTCGAATTGTTAATGAATTGTCTGACTTGGTCTCATGGTTCAAAGTCGGCAAGCAACTGTTTACCAGTACTGGGCCGCGTATCGTCGAACAGCTACGTGAAGCAGGTAAATCTGTGTTTCTCGACCTCAAATTTCATGATATTCCTAACACAGTTGCGGGCGCAGTGGCGTCAGCAACTGCGATTGGAGCTAATATGATTAATATTCATGCGTCGGGGGGACTTGAGATGATGAAAGTTGCGAACCAATCTGCTGAAGAAGTCTCTGATAGGCTCGGCATCCCGAAACCTAAGCTGCTGGGTGTAACAGTCTTAACAAGTATAGATCAGTCAGCTTTTCAAAATGATTTTGCCAGCAGCCGCACAATCTCTGATCAAGTTGCATATTTGTCGATCTGTGCGCAGGAAGCCGGGTTGGATGGCGTGGTTGCATCACCTTTAGAAATCGAAATCATCCGAAAAAAATGTGAAGACCAGTTCTGGATTGTGACACCTGGCGTTCGACCTAAATCTGCAAGTTTGGGGGATCAGAAACGTGTTATGACACCCAAAGAAGCAATTGATGCTGGTGCCAATCAAATTGTTGTTGGTCGTCCGATAACTCAAGCTGCTGATTCCTACAAAGCCACAAAATCAATTCTTGCAGAGATAAACGAATGACAACAGAAAAGGTTTTAGAGGTTTTTGAGAAGACGGGGGCTTTGCTCAAAGGTCATTTTCGACTCAGATCTGGTTTGCACAGTGACTGTTTTTTGCAGACAGCCGTTGTGTTGCAATACCCAGAAATTGCCGCACAACTCTGTAAAGAGCTTTCCAACCAGATTGATAATGAAGTTGACGTGGTGATAGGTCCAGCTATCGGTGGCGTGATTATCGCTCATGAAATTGCACAGGAACTTATTGCACGTGCCATATTCGGTGAGAAACGAAACGGTGAAATGATACTGCGTCCGGGTTTCCAAATTAATTCTGGAGATCGCGTCCTTGTGGTCGATGACGTCTTAACGACAGGGGGATCCGTTTCCAAACTGATAGATCTCACCCAGGAACAAAAGGGAGAAGTGGTTGCTGCCGCTTTCCTCGTCGATCGTTCATCTACCCCTATTGATTTTGGCATTCCACAATTTTGTTTGGCAAAGATTGATGCTCCAACCTACCATCCTAAAGATTGTCCAATGGACAAGGCGGGGATTCCGATTGTCGAACCTTAGCTTTGGCACTCACGTCCCATATTCTTCAACGAAATAACAAGATGTCAAACCGAGAAAAAATTCGAAACTATTGTATTCTTGGGCATATCGATCATGGTAAAAGCACGCTCAGTGATCGCTTAATAGAATACACCGGAGCATTGACGCAACGTGAAATGCGTGATCAGGTCCTTGACCAAATGGAATTAGAACGTGAGCGTGGAATTACAATCAAGGCAAATGTGGTTCGTTTACAATATCCGGCTGACGACGGAGAAACCTACGAACTAAACCTAATTGATACACCAGGGCATGTTGATTTCTCGTATGAGGTATCACGTAGCCTCATGGCTTGTGAAGGTGCAATCCTGATTGTCGACGCAGCACAGGGAGTTGAAGCTCAAACCCTCGCCAATGCTTACTTGGCGATTGATAAAGATTTAGAGATTATTCCGGTGATTAACAAGATTGATCTACCTCATGCTCGCCCGGATGAAGTTCGAAACCAGATTGAAGAGATCATCGGAATACCGGCTGACGAAGCAATATTAACAAGCGCTAAGGAAGGGCTGGGAACCAAAGAGGTTTTGGAATCCATTGTTAGTCAGATCTCACCGCCATCTGGTACATTGGATTCCCCACTTAAAGCATTATTAATAGATTCATTTTATGATAGCTATCGCGGCGTTGTCATGTATATTAGAGTGTTTGATGGTCAAGTTAAGGTGGGAGATCATATTTATGCCATGGCAACCGATAGCTCACACGAGGTTGAAGATCTCGGCGTATTCCTACCAGAAATGTATTCTATTGATAGACTCTCGGTTGGATCAGTCGGGTATATTACTGCTAGTATCAAAGACATTGAGAATACAAGAATTGGCGACACTATCACACACGTGGGGAGACAAACAGAACATCCTTTACCCGGCTATAGGAAAGTGAAACCAGTTGTATTCTGTGGCCTCTATCCAGCCGAAACAGGAGATTTTATTGCATTACGAGAAGCGTTAGAAAAATTAAAATTGAATGATTCTTCTTTCAGTTTTGAACCCGAAAGTTCTGTCGCTTTGGGTTTTGGGTTCCGATGTGGTTTTCTCGGCTTACTTCATATGGAGGTAATTCAAGAACGACTTGAACGCGAATTCAATTTGACATTAATACGCACATCGCCAAGCGTGAAATTACATGTTTATCTGACTGACCAGAATTCTATTGAGGTTGACAACCCGGCGCATCTACCAGTCTCTGATCAGATAGATTGGATTGAAGAACCGTATATTACCGCGGAAATTATAGTTCCAGCTGATTACATCGGAAATGTAATGGATCTCTGTCAAAAGCGACGGGGTAGCTTTATCAAAATGGATCAGCTTGATCAAACCCGAACATTACTTGTATATGATCTGCCGTTAAGCGAAATTCTAGTTGATTTTCATGACAAACTGAAGTCTTTAACGCGTGGTTACGGCTCACTTGAGTATGAAATCAGCGGATACAAGGAATCAAAACTCGTCAAACTCGATATCCTGCTGAATGGCAAATCCGTTGATGCCCTTTCAACAATTCTTCATAGAGATGATGCCCATTATCGTGGACGAGCGCTGGCCAAGAAATTGCGTGAGCTAATTCCACAACAGATGTTTGAAATTCCAATACAAGCAACGATTGGTAACAAAATTATTGCACGCGAAACAATTCGTCAACTCCGCAAAAATGTAACAGCCAAATGCTATGGCGGTGACATTACGAGAAAACGAAAATTGCTTGAAAAGCAGAAAGAAGGAAAAAAAAGAATGAAGCAGGTAGGAAATGTTGATGTACCTCAGGAAGCATTTATGGCAATCCTATCAACGAATGGCGAATACGCTACATAGAAGGATTTGTATAACTCATATGGAAGAAAAACTCACTCACCAAAAAATAACAAAATTCCAGGGATTTCGGCAGACAGTATTCTGGGAATATTTACAGGTTATCATTGTTGCTTGCGCTGCCGTATTTGGTTTAATTCGACCTTTTGTTGTTGAAGCCTATAAGATTCCATCGAGTTCCATGGAAGATACGTTGCTGATCGGAGACCGAATTTTAGTATGTAAATTTATCTATGGCTTTAAGATCCCAGGTACTGAGACACGGCTTTTTGGTTATCATAAACCTTCACGGGGTGATGTTGTTGTTTTTGTTCCTCCTCACGAAAGGCATAAAAATTATATTAAACGCGTTGTTGCCCTTGCAGGAGATACTGTTGAAACACGGGATAATAAACTTTTTGTCAATGACCAGGAGATTGATAGTAGTAACTACACAAAATATGTTTACGATCAGCGAAATTTTCGTGTCTATTCCCCAAGATCCTCAAGATCCCCATTTCCTCCATTCCGGTCACAACCTCAGGATCTGCCAACGTTTGAACGTTGGCAAGAATTCTCAGATTTGGATGAACAGACTTTTGATCGATTCTTTAAGGACTACACGACTCCATTAAAAGAGTATGAGCCTTTTATTGTTCCTCCGGGTTATGCTTTTGCTATGGGGGATAACCGTGATCAAAGTTATGATAGTCGTGGATGGGGACCGGTTGCGCTATCGGATATAAAAGGTCAAGCGTTTATGATTTATTGGTCGATGGATGGTTGGAAACCGAGATTCGAAAGGATTTTTCAGCGCATTAAAACCGAGTACGATGGCAACCCAAATTAACTGAGGAAATATTAGCTTGTCTATAGAAGTTCGTTTAGCCAATGTTGTCAAAACTTTCGATACAACATTTGCCCTAGATGGCATCAGCTTGAATGTTGAAAAAGGCGAACTCTTTTTTTTGTTAGGTCCCTCTGGTTGTGGTAAGACAACTTGTTTGCGCACAATAGCTGGTTTTTATCAACCTGACTCCGGAGAGTTATTTTTCGGTGACAATCTGATGAACAATGTCCCTCCTCATAAGCGAAATACCGGAATGGTATTCCAGAACTATGCCCTATGGCCACACATGACAGTAGCGGAAAATATCGAGTATGGTTTATCCCTTCGGAAGGAGAAAAAGAGCCTACGTCGAGAGAAAGTTTTTTCCGCATTACAAACTATACAAATGGAGGACTACATTGATCGTCCAATTAACAAACTTTCTGGTGGACAGCAACAGCGCGTTGCGTTGGCGAGGGCACTTGTCATCGAACCAGATGTCTTGCTACTGGATGAACCATTAAGCAACATAGACGCCAAACTTCGGTTGGAGATGCGTAACGAGATTAGGCGGATTCATTCACAATCGGACATTACAGCAATATATGTTACCCACGATCAGAGTGAGGCACTCTCACTGGCTGACCGAATGGCAGTAATGAAAGATGGGAAGATCATTCAAGTTGGAACACCTCGTCAAGTCTATTGTTCTCCCGCCAATACATTTGTTGCCAACTTTATTGGTGAAACAAACTTCGTTTGTGGATCCGTTCAGTCGCATGGAACAGGCGAGATGGTAATTAACTCTGAAATCGGAGTGCTTTCAAGTCACACAGAAAAGTCCTTTCAGAAAGATGAAAAGGTATCTTGCTCAATTCGTCCTGAAGCCATCCAAGTTGGGGGCTCGTTTCCTCAAGGCGTTGTCAATCAGTTTGGAGCAAAAGTTACTGGTATTACCTATCTCGGCCGAATCGAAGAATATCACCTTCTTGTCAACGACAAGATTCCACTCAAGGCAGCACGTTACAAGCCAGGCAATCACGGAACACAGATTGGGGAACAACTCACTTGCTGGATAGCTCCTGAAGACGTTATTCTGCTCCCACCAGATAGTAGATGAAGCTAACGCTGAACCAGAAGAAAGCCCACGATATTGAACGCCATATTGCGTTGACGGCTGGAGCCGGCTCTGGTAAAACAGCAGTTCTTGTTAATCGATACATCGAAATCCTGATTAAAAAAAATCTCCGAGTTGGACAAGTCGTTGCTATCACATTTACGGAGAAAGCCGCGACCGAACTTCGCCAACGTATCTTCCACGAGATTGAAAATCGTATCTCAGATGGACGAGATGTCGACAAACTGATAGAGATCAAAGGAAACATGATTTCCGCTCAGATTTCGACCATTCACGCATTCTGCTCCAAGATTCTGAGGGAACATCCAATTGAAGCGGAGGTAGATATTGGTTTTCGAATCATCAATGGCATTGAACAACGAATATCGGTTAGAAATTCCGTTAAGTCTATTCTAAAAACAATCGCTGAATATCCCGAAGAGGATTCGAGCCACCAACGTCTGGCAAACTTACTCAGGATTTTCGGCGAAAAACGATTTGAGCAGATCATCACCAAATTTTTTTCCCGCCGATACGCCATTGATCAACTCTCTGATAAGATCTATCAATTGAGTGACGACCAAATACTTTCATATTGGCAACAATTTATTCAAGATCAATTGAGCCAGATTATCGAGAAGAAATTCTCCATTGAAACCTGGATCAATCAACTCAATACAGCACTGACCATTGCAAAAGGCAGAAATGCAAAAACTGTAAGAGATTTAGTTGACAAACTTGACGCAAACCGAAATCTGCAAAAAAACATCCCGATACTTAACCAGATTTCCGATCTTGTTTTGACTAGGGACAAAAAGAACATTGCTAAGCAGAACTTCTTTGGGAGAGGAACAAAGATTGAAGAATTTGAAAACCAAGTTCAATTTTTGGTCGAAGCTGGGCAAACAGTTAAAACGTTTCCGTCAATTAATTCTGATGATCGATTGTTAGTTGGTATCAGCCATTCATTAGTCGAGATCTACCGCAAGGTTCGTGATCATTATGACACACAGAATGCTCAACAGAGTGTACTTGATTTCGAT
The DNA here is from genome assembly GCA_012963885.1 of Candidatus Poribacteria bacterium. Classification (GTDB taxonomy): domain Bacteria; phylum Poribacteria; class WGA-4E; order WGA-4E; family UBA9662; genus UBA9662. The sequence continues at coordinate 75,849 of DTUY01000052.1, forward strand.
GATATATTGGTGAAATCCAAAACTCTACTACGGAATCCAGCGATTCGGAATCGCTTGGCGCAACGTTATGCATACATTATGGTGGATGAATATCAGGATACTAATATGTTGCAATATGAAATTTTGAAGCCGATAATCTCAGATTTTTCCACCGGAAACTTTTTCATTGTTGGAGATCAGAAACAGAGCATATATGGTTTTCGCGATGCAGATGTGCGAGTATTTCAACAGACCACAAACGAAATACTCGAATATCAGGAAAAGAACGCGAGCGATTTTAAGTGGGACGAACAGTTGCTGTCGTCAACACAACGAGAGAAATGTGGAAGCCTGCATTTGGCAGAGAATTTCCGGTTTCTTAGAAATCTGATTGCTTTCGTTAACCTCCTCTTTGAACAGATCATGGGTTATGAGCCAGAAAATGAATTTGAAGTTAGATACGATCCATTGATCAAAGGACGGATCAACAATGCTTCAGGTGATATAGAATTATTACTTGGATCCGAAACCCAGAACGAACATCAACTGATTACCGCTCGTATTCATCACCTGATTAATACGGAAGCGACTGTCTGGGAACGAACCGACATGGGTGAGATGGCACGACCAATTCGATATAGTGATATTGCTGTTTTAATTCGTAATCGAACACACTTGCCGCAAATTGAGAGCCAATTCATTCAAGCAGAGATTCCGTATCGAATCGCAGGTGGAATCGGGTTCTATCAGCGGCAGGAGATTTATGACATTATCAACTATCTACAGTTCTTAGAGAATCCTTCTAACGATGTTGCTCTCTTTGGCTTGTTACGCGCACCTTTCTTTAGCTTATCGGACACCAAATTATACGAAATCACGCGTATGAAATTGCATTCATACCTGTGGGAGAAATTGAAGAATTACGGCAGATTGCATTTAGATCAGGCGGAAGTCCACAGTGCAATAGAAACTTTAACTCGACATCTCAATATCTTTGCCAATCTACCGATCAGCACGTTAATCCGGAAAGTTGTAGGCGAAACTGGGATGATTAGTATACTCAGTGTGGGGCGACAAGGAAATCAACGCTGGGCAAATTATGAAAAACTACTTGATATTGCCAGAGAATTTGATAAATCTAGCTTTACGAGACTATCCAACTTTCTGGAACAGATCGAAATCATGATTGTAGAAGAGGATCGGGAAGAACAGGCAGTTATTGAACATGCTAGCGACAGTGTACAAATTATGACAGTACATGCCTCAAAGGGACTTGAATTTCCCGTTGTCATATTGCCTGATCTGCATCACGCACCGAGAACAGATTCGGAACCACTAGTTGATGCTGAAGTCGGGATTGGCATAAGTCCGAAAAATCCAAGCCAGAATTTCGATAAAAGTGGTCCAGCGATGACCGAAATTATAAAAATCCGATTAACAAACCGTCAACTTGCTGAAGAAAAAAGGATTTTTTACGTTGCTATCACACGTGCTAGAGATCGCCTGATACTGTCAGGTACTCTTGAAGTGGGAAAACGACCGAAAGGATGGTTGTCCTGGACATTAGATGCTTTGGGGTTGACAGATGAAATTCATCAGAGTTTGTACGAGTTTCCCGTTACCATTGAAGTGATGAGCCCTGAGCTTGAAGGTTCGTATGATCAAGTTAGTTTTACACTTCCATTGTCTGTTATTCATTCGGTATCCGAACTGGGATCCAGCACAAGGATCCTAGAATCTCAGATTGTTGAACCGACGATGAATCTACCAGAAATTCATATCGAGTTGCTCCAAAGTTCCAATCTTGGTGGAACTTTCAGCGTAAACGAACTCGTTACATATGCCTATTGCCCAGTGATGTTCTATCTCAAGCGTCAACTTGGTGTTTCAATCGATGGAATGGATAGCGAAATCTGGCAATTTAATAATAATGTTAATGAACCTTTTGATATCGCCGTGTACGAAGTGCTCTCACAGATTGACAGCCGGTCGGACTGCAATCAGATACATTCGCTAGTTCAGTCTGCAACACATGGCGTTACTGGACTGGCTGACGTTGTTCAGAGCCACGTTGATCGTTTCGTTCAATCAGAGATTGGAGGCACAGCTTTGAATGCGGAGGAAAGCTATTGCGGATATCAGGCGCATGCCTTGGTTGGGAAACACATCATTCATGGAGAGATTGATCGAACCTTCAAGACCTCAGATGGCACTTGGGAAATAATCGAATACAAGACAGAAAATGTTGGGATCTCATCAATTTTAGACAGAATTAATTTTTATCAAACACAAATCGAATTGCAGGCATTACTCGTCCATCGGCTTTTTGCTGATCAGGAATTCGTTTCGACAACAATTTTTTTTACGCAAACCGGATATTCACACCGTTTTGGATTCAACTTGTTGGAAATCGAAGAAATCGAAGGCCGCTGGATTAAGCGTATCACTGATATTCAAGAAGGTAAGTTCAAGCTAAGAGAAAAGAACTGTCTAATATGCGTTGACTCAAACGATCGACAATGCTTCAATCAATTTCGATTGTAGTTAACGATTTGCCACCCAAAACCAGATCTACGATTTGCCTCGTTTTTTTGCGGGCACGGTCGATACGGCTCAAACGCGAGCTTATTTGAACCCCTATTTCATCAAGCTGTGTTGAAAAATTCTGGGACATTCGTTTGACCTCCGTTGGTGAAGTACCACCAACACTCCTATTATTTTGAAGTGCATCTACAGGGTCAAGAACTCGTTGGAGTTGACCTGTCTTCAAATCGATCCCCCTTTCGCTCAGTAAACGCTGTGTCTGATCCCGATCGGCAAAAGTTCTGCCAGATCTTGATAGTTCACCAACTATCCTTCCGACGATCTCATGGCATTGACGAAACGGAATATCGTGTTCAGCAACTAAGTAGTTCGCTAATTCAGTTGCCATAATAAAATTCGCTTCACATAATTGTGCCATCCGATCCGTATCAAAGTTGGTCGTTTTCAACATGTCTGGAAGAATCGAAAGGCATGATTGTACAACATCAAGAGCCTGCCACAATGGTGGTTTGTCCTCTTGTAAATCACGGTTGTAACCCATTGGTAGGCCTTTGAGGTTAGTCAATACATCAATAAGCGCACCTATAACCCGACCAGTTCGTCCTCGCGTTAACTCCGCCAGATCTGCATTTTTCTTCTGTGGCATAATTGAACTGCCCGAAGCAAATTGGTCGTCAAGTGCCGCTATCCGAAATTCATAAGTGGTCCAGTAAATAATTTCTTCACAAAAGCGGGACAGCCCGACCATTAAAATAGATAGTGTCGAAAGTGTTTCAAGGATAAAATCCCGTGAACTAATTACATCAAGAGCATGTTCCTGGACACCGTCAAATCCAAGGAGTTCTGCCGTCAGGCCGCGATCAATGGGGAAAGATGTTCCTGCCAATGCGGCAGATCCAAGTGGATTCTGATTGATGAGCATATAAGCCGAATCGAAACGTTTTAAATCCCGAAGAAACTTACTGACATAGGCGGTTGCCCAGAACCCAAGACTTATCGGTTGCGCGTGCTGGGTATGGGTATAACCCGGCATAACTGTATAATAATGTTGATCAGCAATAAATAAAAACGAACGGCAGAGACCACTAAGTTGTTGTTGCATTTCTAAAATCTGCTGACGAAGATAAAGACGCACATCCGTTAATATCTGATCATTCCGCGATCTGGCCGTATGCAATTTGCCACCGAATTCCGCCCCTACACCCTCGATAAGATACAACTCAACGTTCATATGAACGTCTTCATTTTGTGGATCAAGTTCGAAATTACCAGCTTTAAAGTCTTGGTCAACTTGATCAAGACATAGTATTATTTGCTGAAGATCTGTGTCGGAGATGATTCGCTGTTTGGTTAGCATGATAGCATGAGTTTGGCTCCCCCAAATATCATACTCAACAAGACGAAGATCTGTTTCCGTTGACTCAGTAAAATCTTGCGTCCGCTGATCCATATCAGCCTGAAAACGACCACTCCATAACTTCTTTCCGTCTTTCATTTCTAGCCTCGAATATTTCGCTGATTATAGCATGCGCCTGTAAAATCAGCAAGGAATAGCCGTACCATGGTTTTACTTGACGACACCATAGAGGAAGGGTAGAATATTGCTAACTTCACAGGAGTCGGAGATTGCGCATTTATCTGATATTTTCCATGCTCTCTATCCTGTTTGAAATCGGATGTTCGACATCTCATCAACCCATCGAAATCCAGCATCAAAGTAAGTTTGCTTTCAAAGCATACGAAGCTCAGTTATGGAACGAGGCTGTTTTCCGTTGGAACCGAGTTTTACAGATCGATCCCAAGTATGCTGCTGCTTATAACAATCTTGGTGTTGCGTATGAAGCGTTGGGCAGAATAGATGCAGCTTTGCAAGCCTACGAAACGGCTACTGAATTAGATTCAGACAACAAGTTCTACCGGTTCAATTACCGTAGATGTCGATTTTCGCGTAGAGTTGCAGAGATGGAGAACCATGAATCGAAGGATTGAAGCGTTGCGCTTGCTAGTCCTAACTAGCACTATGATAATGGTACTTCTCGGGTGTGGTGATTCCGTCCGGAAAATCAATATTCCTGTCAAGGTTGATTCCCAAATAGACCTCGAACGGTACACAAATTTTGTGGTTCTCCCGTTTGTGGCAGTGAAGCGGAAAAATATGCTGGCAAATGTTCCCGCAAACACCGGGAAGGAAATCGCGCTGACACTTCGATACCAATTGGGTAGGCAAAAGGACCTGAACGTAATAAGCACCCAAGAAACAGCGTTAATGCTTGATGGTGAAGCCTCTGCCGTTAACACTTTAGCCAAAGCAAATATTGATCGTGTTATTTCGATTGGTGAATATATGGATGTTGACGCAGTTATCGGCGGAAGCTATGACTTTTACGCCGTGAGTCAGCCAAGGCGTGCTTATTCCGAGCGGTATTCTCGAACACTTCAACGGTATGTAACCTACTATCAGGATTATCTAGAAAAAACATACGTGTTGTCTCTGCAACTTCGGATCGTTGACGTTGCAACCAAAGAGTTTGTTTGGGATGAAATTTACAATCGTCGTGCTAGTGAAGCGCATAGTCTAGGATCAATGATCATCTCGGAAGTTGCTCCAACTAATAGCATCCTCAAAAATTTGACTCAACAAGCGTTGCGGAAATTTATTCGTGCGATTTCGCCCCACTACGAGACAGAATATCGCTTCTTAGTTCAATGATAACCCACCATCTAATCGTGAAGTCATTAAAACGAAAGTCACATTTTAATCATCAAACTGACAACTTGAAAAAGCGACCTCAACTACTCACATGTCTCCTTTACAGCTCGATATTCTGTTTTGGATTTTCTGTTGCCTCAGCACAATATTTCGGCAAAAACAAAGTAACGAATCAACAGTTTGGTTGGATGATTCATCGGACAGAGCACTTTGATATCTACTACTACACGGAAAATTCAAGATTGGTGCCGATCATGGCTGACATTGCGGAAGAAGCGTATGAAAAGCACAGTGAAGATTTTAAACATCAAATCAAGAGCCGTACACCCTTGATTCTATACCAGTCACATACTGACTTTCGTGATACCAACATCATCCTCCAAGAACTAAGTGAAGGGATTGGTGGATTTGCAGAGATCTTCAAACGCCGTGTTGTGATACCCTTTACTGGTTCTTTAGAGGCATTTAGGGAAGTCATTTTCCATGAATTGGTTCACATTTTCCAATACGATATTATCTATCAAAAACCGGTTGCGCGGATCTATAGCGGTGAATTCATGTACAGCGCACCAATATGGTTTATTGAAGGGAGTGCGGACTACCTGGCTAACGATATCAATGCAATGGGGGAAATGGTTTTACGCGATGGGTGTTTAGATAACAAAATTTTGCCGTTAACGCGTCTTAAGGATTTTCGAGCACTTGGATCACAAATTTACCTGGGTTATAAGATTGGTCAATCAGCGGTCGGCTATCTGGCTGATACTTATGGTCGGGAGAAAATTGGTGAGATAATGTATGAATTGCGGCAAAGTCGAACAAAAAATCTGGACAAAGCCTTCAAAAACACTCTTAATATCACAGTCAAGGAATTCGATAAAAATTGGCAAAATTGGCTTAAAAAAAAATATTGGCCAATGATGGCCGATAAGGACTTTCCGGAAACGGTTGCTACAAATGTGACTGAGGATTCACGTTACTCACACAGTATTAAACCGATCTGGTCGCCTAGCGGTGATATTGTCGCCTATATCACCGGAAATGAGGGATTTGGAGAAATTATTCTAGTCTCTGCTAAAACAGGTAAACGGCTTTTTCGAGTCAGCAAAAGGTTTTTTCAGAACGAATATGAAGATATCCTTACGAATGGCAACGGTCTGGCATGGTCCCCTGATGGTGATCGAATTGCCTTTCTCGCACGCTATCGTAAATCAATCCACCTGCTGGAAATCGACATTTTAGCTGAGGAAATCAGAACCCGCATTAAATTGAAATACGATGCAGCTTATTCACCAACTTATCACCCGAACGGCGAGCGCATTGCTTTTGCCGCCTTGGACAATAATCAGATGGATCTCTTCACAATTAATTTGGAAGATCGCAAAATTGAGCGTGTAACAGATGATCCGTTTGACGATAACTACCCAGTGTGGCACCCGAAGAAGAATCAGATTGTATATTCCTCAGAACGAGAGGGGAAAAATCGTCTTGTGCTCCTAGATCTTGATCGTAATACAGGTTGGGAACTGACTCATGATCAGTATAATGCGGTCGCGCCAAATTGGTCGCTTGAAGGTGATAAAGTGATCTTTTCCGCTGATCTCAGTGATGTCTTTGATTTATATACCTTGAACGCAGATGGAACTGAACTAATACGTTTGACACATATTTTAACTGGTTGTTCCGATGCCAGTTTCTCACCAGACATGAAGAGAATTCTCTTCAGTGGCTATCGGCAGGGCAAACAGGATGTCTACATCATGGAAATGGAAAAGGCAGTCAATCAGAAGATTGATTTGCCACCAGTAGAAAGAACTGAATTTGCACAGGAATTACCACAATCTGAGACAGTTAAACGAAGAATCGCACGGAGAAAATACCAAGCAAATGTTGGCATTGATGCGATCTTTACCGATTTCAGTTTGAGAGCAGACGGTCTACTTCGCAACATGACAGAGTTGATTGCCAGCGATATGATGGGTAATCATCGATTTGGTTTAAGCTTGATAAACCAGTCAGGATATTTTGCACCCGACTTTGTGGCGAGTTATGGGTACCTAGAAAAGCAAGCCAACTTTGGGGCTTCAATTTTCAATTATCATGAATATCATATTCTTTCCTCAATCACCAGCAGACGTGGAGTACTACAGCAAACCACTGGTTTTTCCGGATACATAAGCTACCCATTTAACCGATACCGCCGGCTTGACCTCAAACTTGAATTATATTCAACGCCTTTCACCTATAACTACGCATCCAGTCAATCTTTTGATAATCCGAGGGGATTGCTATCAATAGGGTCTTTATCTTTTGTTAGCGATACAACAAGGTGGCGTCAGTTCGGTCCACACGCTGGAACTCGATCGAAATTGTCTGTTGAGAAAGCTTTCCCGCAAATTGGAAGTGCGCTGGATCTCACCAACTTTATGTTTGACACGCGTAGATATTTCAAAGTTGGACGTCGGTCAACGATTGCAACACGACTCTTGTTAGGTGGTAGCTTTGGCCCCGATCAGTCACTTTTTTATCTTGGCGGAATCGATACGTTGCGCAGCTACAATTACGAAGATCTGATTGGAACTCGCATCGGACTTCTTAATGTTGAACTCCGGATTCCATTCATCGATGAGCTTCGATTCGGCTGGCCACTTGAATGGAGTATTGGTGGCATTCGCGGTATTGCTTTTTCCGATTTTGGAACGGTTTGGAGCGATGATTCGAATAAATCTATCTTTATTCACAAAGAATATAAATTTGGACCTAACAATCCATACCAAGCTGCCAACACCAAAGGTAACAGTATCCGACTTAAGGATATTAAGGGATCCATCGGCATTGGGATGCGCCTACAATTAGGACTGTTTGCGCTCGATTTTGTTGCAGCCCGTCGTACAGATTTATCTCGAATTGAACCTAAAGTTACTTATCATTTTGGCTTGGGACAAGCATTTTAACCTTAAAATAAAATATGGAGTAATAATTGATGGACTTTCGTCTTAAAAGACTAGTCGTTTTTGCAATAGTAATTTTGGTGCTGATGTCACTCTCCGCAATTTTGGTGAAGATCTATCCAGATTTGCTCTGGTTTAGCATGGTAAGCTACTTAGGAGTATACAAAAAAATATTGATTACCAAAATTTTTCTCGGGTTCGTGGTAAGCCTTGTCTTTTTAACCATCACGTTAGGTAATCTTTATTTTCTGCACCGCTTTTCCCCAGCCCGTTTCAGTCCTAAAATCATTGATGCGATTCCAATTGGAGGGGAACTTGATTTCGACCTCCGAAAAATAGTTTATTCTGTTCTGACACTGCTCTCGATTGGCTACAGCATATTGATTGGCTACTCATCATCTAGCAAATGGGAAATTGTGCTTCGTTACCTTGGAGCCGAAAATATCAGCATAGGAAACGCCGATCCCATATTTGACAAAGATATAAGCTATTATATTTTTCGGATGCCGTTAGAACAGTTTATCTGCAGCAGTTTATTCGGAGTCCTGGTGTTACTAACCATTTTCACTTCGGTAATTTACTTCTTCCATGGCGCAATCTTTAGTGATCGCAATCGCCTAGAGCCACCTCAGAAAGTCAAAGCTCACCTATTTGCCTTGATTGCCCTAACCCTTATCTTCTTTGCTTGGAATTGTCGATTCATGATGTTTGAACTGCTTAACAAACCCAGTAGCGATGTCGTACGTGTTGGTGGTGGATATGCTGCGATACATGCACGTCTGCCACTTTTATGGGTGACGCTGGTATCGGCTACTGTAAGTGGTATCGTTTTTTTTATCAGCATGTTTTTTCGCCGTGTACGGTATGCATTGGGAATGTTAATATTGTTTTTCACAATTTTTTTTGTTGGTCAGTTTTATCCGACATTTGTTCAGAGGTTTCGTGTTGAACCGAACAAGCAAGAATTGGAAGCTAAATATATCAAGCATAACATTGAGGCCACACTTCACGCCTACGGACTTACCGATAAACGGGTTACCGAAGAAGAATATCCCCTTACGGGTGAACTGACATATGAGGACGTAATGAGCCAAGAAAATGCTGCGGTTATCAACAGCTCAAGGTTGTGGGATTGGAGGCCTTTGCGACGAACTTTCCGTCAATTACAGGAATTGAGGTCTCAGTATGATTTCGTCGATGTAGACGTTGACCGTTACCAGATAGATGGTAATATCCGGCAAGTAATGCTCTCGGGACGCGAATTGAACATAAACGATCTACCAAGTGCCCGTAAAGATTGGTACAAAAAAACCTATGTCTACACACACGGCTATGGTGCTGTGATGAGTCCAGTTAGTGAAATTGAAGACGGAAAACCCAAAATGTACATTCGCGATATTGATCCGATTACCTACGCGCCGGAATGGAATCTGAAATTTGCTGACAATCCAGGTCCTCGAATTTACTACGGAGAGCGGACCACACACTACATTATCACGCATCCCGGCCAAGAGGAACTACTTGAATTTGATTATCCTCTGTCGGTTGGTCAAGAATATAAGACGTATGCTTATCAGGGGCAAGGCGGAATTGAATTGTCATCTCCCTGGCGCAGGCTGGTTTATATGCTCAAGTTCAACAACGAAATAAAGTTTGTTTTACCTGGGCCAATAAAACGAACAAGTCGTGTCATGTACCATCGCCACATCAAAGAACGGACACAAAAAATTGCCCCATTTTTGCACTATGATAAAGACCCCTACCTTGTCATTCATGAAGGTCGACTTATTTGGATGCTTGATGCCTATACCACAACAAACCGATACCCTTATTCATCACCGATGCAGGATGTATTAAGATCAACTATAGCGGAGCGTCAGGGTATACGCACATCAAGACGAATCCAAGGAGGAGAAAGGCCTTGGGGAAACTACATCCGAAATTCAGTTAAAGTAACGATTGATGCCTACGATGGTACGGTAAACTTCTACCTGATGGATAGAGAAGACGATTCAATTGTGCAATGCTATGATCAAATTTTTCCAAATTTATTTAAGCCGTTTTCAGAAATGCCTGACAATCTTAAAACTCATATTCGTTATCCAATGACGATGTTTTTAATCCAAGCACGCATGTATCAAGATTACCATATGAAGGATCCAATTACTTTTTACGCGGGAGAAGACCCGTGGCAAATTGGTCAAGAAATTTATGATAATACTGAACAACCAAGACAACCGACACAACCGGTTCAATCTAATCCATTTGCTCCAGCACCGGAAAGAATCGCTCCAACAGTTTCAAATGTGCAAGATGTTGCTCCTTATTATGTTATCGTTAAAATCCCGGGACAAGAACGTGCAGAATTTGTGTTAATGCTTCCCTTCACTCCAAAAAACAAGCGAAACCTTACTGCCTGGATGGCAGCACGCTGTGATTTGCCTCAGTATGGCCAATTGATCGTTTACAGATTCTCAAAAGGAAAACTGGCCTCTGGCCCAATGCAGGTAGAAAACTATATCAGCCAAGAACCGGATATCTCACAGCAGATTTCGCTTTGGAACACCCAGGGTTCTCGTGTACTTCGCGGCAATCTTCTAATCATCCCGATGAGTGAATCACTGTTGTACGTAGAACCAATATATATCCAGTCGGAAGGGGACTCGGCAATTCCGGAGTTACGTCGTGTCGTTGTCGGTTATAGGGAAAAAGTTGCTTGGGGAGCAAGTCTTGATCAAGCATTAATTAAGCTCTTTAATGTTTCACCAATGGATTCCATGTCAAGATCTTCCGAGAAACGGCGAGCAGAAGCGACGAACTTGCCTGTTGATGATATTTCGCTGGACGGCAGTCTGATTGAGCTGGCTAAGCGTGCAAATCAATATTTGAACCAAGCTCAAAAAGCACAGAGATCGGGCGACTGGGCAAGCTATGGAACGCATTTGAATCTGCTTGAGAAGGTTTTGAAACAGATGGAGAATCAGAATGCACTTCCTTCAGAAACCGATGACATCGGCTCATTTGACTTCTAACACACCTGATGAACCTACAGAGTAATAACGCTCGCTTGATTCTCAATGTTGTGACAAAATTTGAACTTACTTAACAGGTGAAAATATGGCATATTTAGTAGCATCGAACCTATTCCAAGCCCCCTTGGTAACTTAGTTCTTCTCAGACTTTAAGCCCACCTTGTCACAAACCTCATCTTGCCTTTAATCTGAAATTTTCCGTGGATTTCATGCTACTTCACTCACTTGTAATTCAGATTTAGCTACCCGCATTCAATCCAAAATGAAAATAGGAATCTGAGTTTATATTGCATCTGATTTGAACAAGTCGATAAAATATGGTAACAAATCGATAAAACCCAATAAACATTTGAAACAGATTGTAATGCGTCAACGTTCTTCTCTTGCAGAGAAGAGCCTCAAATCCGGAGGATTGAAACTTTGTATCTTAGCCAACTTAAGATTAGCGGTTTTAAGAGTTTTGCTGACGAAGTTGAATTAATTTTGAACCCGGGTGTTACAGCGATTGTTGGCCCCAATGGATGTGGAAAGAGTAACATTTCTGATGCTGTCCGCTGGGTACTTGGTGAGCAACGTCCGCGATCGTTACGTTGTGCGAATATGCAAGCTATTCTTTTTAATGGTGGAGAATCGCTGAAGCCTGTAAGCAAGGCTGAAGTAGCAATGCGAATTGCAGACATCGAAGACAGGATAGCACTTGAATCCCCTGAACTTGAAATCACGCGGCAGCTAAAGCGGGATGGCGAAAGTAATTATTTGATTAATCAGGTTCCCAGTCGGCTTCGAGATATCAACGAGTTGTTTATGGACACCGGTATTGGGGTCGATGCCTATTCTGTGATGGAGCAGAGTAAGATTGATCTTATTCTCAATGCCCGTGTAGAAGATCGTCGTCAGATTTTTGATGAAGTTGCCGGTATTACGAAATACAAACATCGTAAAAAGGATGCGCTTAAAAAACTGGAGCAAACAGAGCAAAATATCAGTCGGGTGAATGATATTATCCATGAGCTAGAACGCGAAACCGAATCACTCCGCCAACAAGCAGAACAAGCTGAGAAATACCAGAAACTGCATCAGATGTTGAAAGGGCTTGAACTGAATCTCAGCAAACAAGAGTACAATCGGTTTGTCAAAGAACTTAGCGAAACTCAACTCAATTTAGAAGAAATCCTGATCTTGATTGCCAAGGCTAGAGAGGCTATTGACTCCACCGAGTTGAGAATTGAAGAATCAACCAATCGGCAAATAGAGTTAGATCGTCTGATTCAACAGGGACGAGCAGTCGTACTTAAATTTCAGAGTGAAATTGAAAAGACCGAGCGGCAGATCGTTCTCTATAAAGAGCGGCAGCTGAATATTCAGCAACAGCGCTCACGAGCTGCGCAGGCTATTGAATCGCTACAACAACAACTTGATGGGCTTGAAGCACAAAAGCAAAAATCAAAACAAGAACAGGCAAAAATTGATGTCGCCTTCAAACTAGAAGAGAATCGATTGAACGCACGTAAAAGTACATTAGCGGACTTAATGTCACGTGTCAACCAAACCAACCAATCGATCGAGGCTGCACAAACAAAACGCTTAGAGGAAACTAGCCAAATTTCGGCAGTCGAACGACAGATACTCTCGATCAATAACAGAATGGAGTACTCAGAATCCGATTTCACACGAATTAATGAGAGTTTAGAAGGTCTAGGGTCCGAATTCGATACCGCACTGACGACACACAAGGAATCTGAAATGCGTGAGAAGCAGGTGGCGGTAGAACTACTTAGAATTGACAGTCAGAAGAATCAGAGCGATCAAGAACTGCAGAAGCTACAGACCAATCTTCATAAGTTGGAAATAGAGATACAAGGTTCACAAGAATCGTTGGGAATGAGTGCATCGCGGCTCAAGTCTCTAAAAGATCTTCAGAACACACACGAGGGATACTACAATGGTGTTCGCGCTATCCTAAAAGCAAAGGAGGTTGATGCCAAAAAGTTTGGTGGCGTCTGCGGTGTAATCGCCGAACTCATTTATACTGATCCAGACTACGAATTAGCAATTGAAGTCGCACTCGGAAGTGCGATTCAAAATCTCGTTACCGAAACGGCGGAAGATGCCCAAGCAGGTATCGCATTCCTGAAAGAAAAACGTGCCGGACGAGTAACCTTCTTACCTCTTGATATCCTGCGTCCTCGATATTTCAACGAAGATAAATTGCTAAATCAACCTGGCGTAATTGGCGTGGCTGGAGATTTGATTGATTGCAATCCCAAATATGATGTGGCGATTGATCAGCTCTTAGGCAATACGCTGGTCGTCGAGGATATCGATATCGCTGTGCAACTGACACGGAAATTCCGACCGAATGCCCGACTCGTAACTCTTGAGGGTGATGTCATTAATACCTCAGGAGCAGTCACGGGTGGACACACAAGTAGTAAAACTAGCGGGCTTCTGAGTCGATCTAGAGAGTTGGAAGACCTGGAAAAACAGGTGAGTAATCTTAACCAAAAGATTATCGAAAAAGATTCGCAACGTAAAAAACTTGTCAAGCGCATCAATGAACTACAACAAATCCGACACAAGTTAAATACTGAATGGCAAGAAAGCCAAATTGAGCACAAAAGCCTTCTCCTAATGCTGGATCAATCGCAACAAAAGCTTAACCAAATTCGACAGCGACTTGGTACAATTGAGGAAGAGCGAGCCAATTTGATTGAACAATCAGAGCAAATTGAAGGAGAACGCCATCAGCTCGAATCTGATCTAAAACAGGCCCAGAAGTCCGATTCCATCTTGCTCCGCAAGGTTGAACGACTTATGGAGCAAGTCGAGACAGAAAAGAATAAGCTCAGAGAAGTCGAAGAATCATGTCAGGACCTGCAAATCTCATTAGCCACGAAAGGGGAAAAACTACAGAGTTTAAGCACGGCCATAACCTCGTTTGATGAGAATGAGAATCAAATAGTTGAAAGTATGCACAACCATCAAAAGATCATCAATTCCGATGAGGAGATGAAACAGGAACTTACTGGTCAGATTGACTCAGCCCAAAAACGATTTCTCGAACTTGAGCAAGAAAAATTTGAGAGTGAGGAAAAAGCCAATTCGCTTCAAACCGAACGTGAAAATATAACCGAATCCATCTCTGGATCACATAAGATGATTAAAAAGGAAAGACAACAGTTTGACAAACACAACCGAATGCGTCATCAGTTAGAGGTCAACACGACTCAATTGGAGATGCAACTAAAGGGGATTTCGTCAAAAATTCAAGACAAATACCAAGTGTCTATTGATCAGATTGAAGATGAAAATACTGAGCATGAAATCGACGAACTTGAACTGGTAGCTGAGACTGAAGATTTGAAAACCCAAATTGAAGCTATTGGTCCCATTAATCTTAAAGCAATTGAAGATTACCAAGAACAGAAAAAACGAGAAAGTTTTCTCTGTTCGCAACGGGAAGATTTACAAAAGTCCCTCGATTCTACATATGATGCAATTGAGAAAATTAACCAAACATCGCGTGAAGCTTTCCAACGAACCTTTAATCTAATCAGTGCAAATTTTCAGGAAGTTTTTACTGAGTTGTTTGGCGGTGGTGAAACGAAGCTACAGCTAACAGATGAATCAAACCTACTTGAATCCGGTGTTGAAATCATTGCGTGTCCACCAGGAAAAAGGCCTCAGAATATTACGCAGCTTTCAGGTGGTGAACGCTCTCTGGTAGCGATTGCTCTCCTTTTTGCTATGTTCAAAATTAAGCCGAGTCCCTTCTGCGTGATGGATGAGGTTGATGCAGCGCTCGATGAGTCGAATGTTTTACGGTTCACCAACCTAATTCGTAAATATGCTGATCAGACGCAGTTCATTATTATTACTCACAATAAGCGAACAATGGAAACAGCAGATATCATTTATGGCGTCACAATGGAACAAGCAGGTGTTTCAAAAATTGTTTCTGCAAAATTCAGCGATTAATTACTAGAGGAAACCACAAGCTAGTGTTAGGAAACCTGTTCAAGAAAAAGGACAAAGTAAAAGATCAAGAGTCATCAGCACCACCGGAAGCAATGGACTTGGATGCCACCGAAGGGAAATTAGATCCTTCTATCAATGGTGCCGAGAAAGAAAAAAGAACAGGTTGGTTTAATCGTCTCAAATCGGGTTTATCGAAGACTCAAGAAAACCTTGTCGGTCATATTCGATCTCTGCTGCGGGCAGATCGAAAAATCGATGAGGAACTGATGGAGGAGATCGAAGAAATCCTGATACAAGCTGATGTAGGTGTAAATACAACGATGATGCTGATGGACAATGTCCGTGATATCGTGCAGTCGAAGGGACTGAGCGACTCCTTCGATTTAGAAGGTGTAATCCAGCAAGAGATTCTCAATATCCTTGATGAAACCGATCAACCTCTGGATATTTCTGATCATCAACCGTACACAATTCTTGTTTTGGGCGTTAATGGCTCCGGAAAAACGACAACGATTGGAAAACTTGCCCATCGATTCAGATATGAAGAGAACCACGTGCTCGTTGCGGCAGCAGACACATTTCGTGCCGCGGCTTCCGATCAACTGCAGATATGGTGTGATCGCGCCGGAGTCGAACTAATTAAAGGAAGCGAGGGTTCCGATCCTGCATCGGTGGTTTTTGATGCCATTGAAGCCGGAAAATCTCGCGGAGCTGACGTGGTGATTGTCGATACTGCGGGCAGGCTTCATACTAAGAAACCTTTAATGGATGAACTTGCTAAGATTGGACGGATAATGGAACGAGCAATCCCTGGAGCACCACACGAGGTACTACTGGTAATTGACGGCACAACAGGTCAAAATGCGATTATACAGGCCAAGATATTTCATGAGGCCGTCCCGATTACTGGTGTTGCCGTTACCAAACTTGATGGTACTGCTAAGGGGGGAATTGTGATTGCAGTAAAGCATGAAATCGGTGCTCCTGTTAAGTTAATTGGTATTGGCGAACAACTTGATGATCTTCGTGACTTTGTCGCCAAAGATTTTACTGATGCCTTGTTCCAGCAGGAAAGCCATCCAGAAGAAAATTCGATGGTTGATGAATAGAGTATACTCATCCGCTAGGGCCTGTTAACATTCACGCCAAGCAGAT
>DTUY01000053.1 GCA_012963885.1 Candidatus Poribacteria bacterium
GGTGTGGGTTAGGGGATATAATTGTTTGTTCGTACAAGTATTTAAGCTAATAGAAACCATCTATTGGAATGGTAGTACTAACGCTGATGGAAGAACAATGCTGGCATTTACTTCTGTACCTTTAAACTCTGGATATAGATCTGATATAACACGGATTTGCATAAGCAAGCATGGCTACGTTGCGTGTGCTTTTTGAGGATTATTCTAACAGCCTTCAATAATCAGTCTTCAATAATGGAATATCAAGCTACACTCCGAATTGTTCTCCTCAATCCTCCCAATGGTGTGCTTTATTGCTTGGAGGATGATAACGAACGTTTCGTTTCTGCCACTATGTCTACGGGTGATGATATCGTTTTTGAATTTCAAACTGTTGTCAAACCCAACCAACGGACTAAAAAACCAAACTTCACTGCTCCTTTTGCTCGGGGGACACCTTCTAAGCGATTCTTTTACATTAACATTGGTCAGTCGGCAGGCCAAAGTATGTTAAGCCGCCAGCAAGAGAAATCACTTGGCAGATGGTGCATGAAGCCACTACTAATTCTGGCAAAGTGCTGATGACAAGGTATCAGGGGATGGCAGATGATGGCAGTCCGAGTTTACATGGTGTAGGTGGTTTGGGAGGTAGCTTTAAAGTAATTCGAGATACTTCTTTATACGGGATACCTATATGTTCCAGTAGTGATGGACCGTGGGCGCTAGGATATGGACTGGCAATACTACTCATCTTTCATCTTGATTTTCAGGGAAATTGTCCTGCACAATTAGCCTAGTCGTTAGGGGGTGGTAGTGATTCGATTTGTCGTTTCACTGTGCTGTTTCATGTCAATTTTGCTGCATGAAATTTTTTGGCTTTCGGCTCAGAGATGTCCTCCTTGAAGATACGTTTGGGCATAGGCCAAAACTGAATATGACCATTACGGCTGGATGTTATCAACGTTTTCCCGTTGTTGCTTAACAGACCTGTTTTAACAGGCCACACGGAATTCTCCCAATAAACAGTTTCCTGTGTCGCCATGTCGTAGACTCTGAATATATCGTCCCCAGCCGCCAAAAGCCAACTGTTATCCATCTGGAGTAAAATCAAGGAAATCTACATCCCCGTTGTGCCTCAATCTTCCAATTTTCTGGGGTGCCGTCAAGTCGGATAGATCCCACAGATTAGCTACATTATCCCCACCACCAATAGCTAATATATTCCCATCTGGACTGAAGTCAACACATCGGATCCAGAGTTCTAAACCTCCACCTAGACGACGAGTAAACATGGTCAATTTATCGAGTGTACGGGAATTCCAAAGGGAAGTTATATTGTACCCGCCCAACACCTCATCATCCGGGCGAAAAGCCAAAGAGTTAGGCCACATGAGTCTCTAGTGGCAAACTTCCTATCTCTTTTTTCTGTTCTATATCCCATAATCGGACACTATCGCTACCCGAAGCTAATATCCGTCCATCAGGACTAAAGCAAACTGAGTAGATTGTCTTGGTGTGCCCTATCAGTTCGACAAATTCACCCGTTTCTAATTCCATTATATATACTTTGCCCCGGCCGAAGTCGTCACGTCCCCCTGCTGCCAGTAAGGTGCCTGCTGAGTTGAAGGTAGTGGATTTTAGATGTCCTTCGATTAATAATTGTGGCTTGGTCTCAACCGAAGTTTGGCATAGGTATAGGCCATTGTGGGTAGCAACGGCAAGTAGTTTACCATCAGCAGACCGGGCGATTTGGTTCACTTGGGCGGGCAAAAATAGAGTACGAAAAGGTGCATTTGAAATTTGCTTAGGTCGACTAGCCCAAGAAACGTTGACGACAATACAAAGCGCCATCAATGCTACACGATACATCGTTTGTTACTCCCAAATATTGAACCTCTACACTTTAGCTTACAAGTGATCATTTTTGAATTGACAAATAGGCTGAAAACAATAGCATCATACGAAGGCCGTTAATTAACAAACAAAATAATATCACATACTTTCTCTCTATCTCTCTATCTCTTGCATTCAAAATGACTCAAGGTATTCCTTCTACCCTTCAAGAGATATAGCGATGGTCAATCAACCAAATAGTTAAGCGGCTACCGGGTGATTTAGAAACTTGGCTGCTGAAAAGGTTCGCGAAAATCCAGATGATAACGCCGGACTAATCCTTGAGCCTGTGCTCATTGCAGCACCCAACCTAGTTTAATTGACAGAGCTAAATTCTTAGATCTTCGATTTTCGTGATTCTATGTGGCTGTCCATAAGCCAAACCAAACGAACTTGGCCCACGGTTGTTGTTAACAGCAGGATAGTAATTTTACAAACATCAACTAGTTGAGGGTGGATTCCGGTTTATCGAACAGGATTCAGCAATCCTGCTACAACTGAACTGTTTTCGTTAAACAAGCATGAACCACTCTGCTCAGTTAGTGAAAAAGGAAATCTGATAATTAATTTATAGGATCTCACCAATAAGATAAGGTTTGGGGTAGAATTTCTATTTACAGATAAGCTTTCAAAAATTGACCTGTAAATGAGGCTTCAATTTTAGCTACATCTTCAGGTTGCCCACAAGCGACAATATGCCCACCTTTGTGTCCGCCTTCAGGGCCAAGATCGATAATGTAATCTGCTGTTTTGATAATATCCAGATGATGTTCAATCACGATCATTGAATGCCCCGCGTTGACCAACCGATTCAGACTATCTAGTAAACGTTGAATGTCAGCCAGATGCAAGCCTGTTGTTGGTTCGTCCAGAATATAGAGGTTACTTTTGCCACGCGTGACCTTACCCAATTCGGTTGCTAGCTTTACCCTTTGTGCCTCTCCGCCAGACAGAATAGTTGCAGGATGGCCGATGGTCAGATAGCTAAGTCATTCATCACCCCCAGTTTACGGGCAATTAACCGTTGATCGTCAAAAAATTGGCCGCCATCTTCGATTGACATATCCAAGATGGCGGCAATTGTCTTCTCTTTGTAAATAATTTCGAGAGTTTCCTCATTGTAGCGTGCTCCTTTACAAGTAGGGCAC
>DTUY01000054.1 GCA_012963885.1 Candidatus Poribacteria bacterium
CAGACAGCCTTAAATTAAGCCGTAGAGACCACCCGAACGAGGAGCATTCCCATGCTTAAAATCAATTGCCAGTCAATCCCAATTTTGAACAATTCACAGACCAAGCCAAAGACTTCAAAAAAGCCTACCAAGCAGGCGACCATTTAGCTCGTCAATGGCAACGGCTGGTTAGGGGATCTTTTAAATCCTTCTTCTTTTCGGTTCTTGTGAATTTGAGGCGAAACTAAGAATCATCCACTTTCAGTTCTAAAAACGGATTATGCGCGATTTCCCAAAGATGCCCATCCGGGTCGGAGAAGTATCCGCTGTATCCACCCCAATCCGCTTCTTGCCCCTCTTTGACGATTTTCGCACCCGCCTGTTGGGCTTGGGCTAAAATGGCGTTAACTTCCTCTGGACTTCTGGTATTATGGGCAATTGTTATGCCTGAAAAACCACCGCCTCCGGGTGAAACCGTGGCGTCAGAGGCTAACAAATGTCTCGGATATAGTGCCATCTTGACACTTGAAAGTGAAAAGACCGCATGGTCGCCTTTCTCATAATCGGTAGGCAACCCTAAGCCATCTCGATGTTTAACAAATGCAGGGTTTGGTGTCTACGACATTCAGGTCGATCCCAACTGCCAGAATCAAGGTATTGGTGCCAGCATGATCAGGAGATCTCTGATGATCCTGGCCGAGCATGGAATCCCAAAGTTACATCTTTGGCGGGAAGATGATTCCCGTGCTCAATCGCTGTACGAGCGCCTTGGATTCCAGCCGACTGGGGCAGTGGAATAGAAGAGGCAGAACAATGGGATGGCGGGTGACGGAGATTGGCTGGCGCACTTCGTACCTGATCTTCAACATTGGACTGAGAGCAAGTTATGCCAACAGTTGGTGCCCAGATCGAACGGCTTGCCCGTCGCAACTGAACTAAGGGGACATCATGTTGGAAAAGGAGAATTTACAATGTCTATAAATGAGCAAAACCTGATGAAAGCAGCCACCGGATATCTTGCAGGCAAGGTCGTTCTCATCACCGGTGCAAATCATGGCATTGGCGCGGCGACAGCGAAAGCGCTGGCGACACAGAATTCCAGCGTGTTTGTCACCTATCACCGTGACGTGTGTCGCTACTCCGAAGGGGAGTTGCAGGAAGCCAAGGAAGCTGGCACAGGCGGTGATGTGCTGTATCGTGCCATGCAGCAGCAATCAACTGACTCTTTGGTTCGTTACATTCATGATCAGGGTGGTACTGCCGTGGCACATGAAGCGGATCTTGCCAACGCTGACAACATTCCCCTGCTGTTTGATTTATGTGAGGAGAAACTAGGGTCAGTAGACATTTTGGTGAACAATCATACGTGTTGTGTTCTCGAAACCTTCGACCCAGCCCTTACAAGCGATGAAGGAAGCGGTATTCATCTACCCACTGCCGCCACTATCGACGCGCACTTTGCCACTAATGCCCGCGCCTATGCACTCATGATGTCAGAGTATCTCAAGCGCCATCTTCAGCGGGAGTGCGAATGGAGTCGTATCATCAATGTAAGCACTGATGCTGCCCACGCCCATTTGGCCAACATTAGCTATGCTGCCAGTAAACATGCCATCGAATCCTACAGTCGCTCCGCAGCGGCTGAAATGGGCAAGTACGGCATTACGGTCAACATTGTGGCGCCAGGGACCGATACAGACCGGCTACATTACACCTGAAGCCGCTGCGGAGATTGCTGACGGCACACCTCTGGGTCGTGTTGGTGAGCCTGAAGATGTGGCTGATGTGATAGTCTTTCTAGTCTCTGAACAGGCGCGCTGGATGACAGGACAACTGCTGTATGTTGGTGGCGGATGGCGGATGCATCAGTAATCCGATTGAATGCCGTCATGTTCTGAAAACCAACAACAACTGGAGTAGGAGTGAAGTCAGAGTACCTGAAACACGACTTGTGGCTATTAAGAACCAGAGAGGTCTTGCAATAGGTGATACACTTTTCGATGAAGAAGTGGGTTTATATACACGTGCATACCGTGAGAAAACTAGACGACTAAGATCAAAGTTAGCTCGAAGTGGTGGTGTGATAGGTTGTGTTAGTTTAGTAGTGATACCAATACTAATTTTAAGAGCTTTATAAATACAGGAGGGGAGAGGGGACTAGGTTAGTATCCGCTATGACGGCTAGGCGTAATTCCCAAACAGTACTAATTTTAAGGGGAGTGAAACAAGTGATTCTGTACTCTATATAATTTTAAGAAACATCTGTATTTAAGTTAAGACTTTTGTAAAAATAACAAAATCTCGCAACCCACACACCCACCCACATTGCATATAATATATGTTTAACTGGTGGAGTAGCTAGGGATTACATTGCAGCTGTATGGGAACTATAAGGAAGGAGTTACATATCAAAAAGAGAATAGTGCTTATGAATAAGTTATTTGCCTGTTATCTACTGTTTATAGGTCTTGTTATTTTAGGTGGTTGTAGCGATGATGACCCTGCTGACGAATGGGTTGGGACATACCCCTCCCCCCAGTCCTTGACCAATTTCCCCAACCCTGCTATGATGAGGAGGATTAGGATTATATTAGGTGAAATAGAGAACCTCGCTCTTATCTTTTGCCGTGGCAGTACCCACCAGATAAGAAGCAACGATTAGGCTGATTAGTATCAAAAAATGCTGTACAATCGTTTTCATAACAATTACCCCCCTCATTTGTTTTCATTTTGAACCACCATATTTACCTTTCGCATTTAGGTTTGATTTCAACTTTACGGTATCTAACCAATAATCAGAGTTGTATTTTAGTTTTTAACTTAAATACAACAAAACAACTTGAAAAACCAAAGTGCCTAAATCTTCATCATTCCCAATAACAAAATCCATGTTTTCAGATGGACTCTGTGCGGTTCATCTAATCATCAATATCATTGTGAAATTCCCTCAGGACTTTGTCAGAAATATGTTTTTTGAACGTAGATTCACATAATAAAGGCAAAGGCCTGAGCACGGCATAGCCAGAGCTCA
>DTUY01000055.1 GCA_012963885.1 Candidatus Poribacteria bacterium
GGTTTC
Source organism: Candidatus Poribacteria bacterium (assembly GCA_012963885.1). GTDB lineage: Bacteria > Poribacteria > WGA-4E > WGA-4E > UBA9662 > UBA9662. The sequence continues at coordinate 7 of DTUY01000055.1, forward strand.
CCAGCAGGCTTTGGCCAGCAACTGCCGATCTTCGTCATCAAAATCGTCGATCAAGCCAGGGTGTGCTGATAACAAGGAGTTGGCCAGATCCCGATTGGCCAGCATACAGGCGATCAGCAGTTGATGCTTGGCAGGTGTTGTTGCCATCATCAATTCATATGCATCGTGATGGCCGCGTTTCCAGGCTATCTCCTGTGGAGCCAGGTTAAAACCCAATTGCCACTGCAGCATCGTCCCTCCTCTGCCCTCAAAACCGATGCCGGGAAAAGGTCCACTGTTGTTGCCGATGCGATAAGTGACACTCTTCGGATCCATCTCTATCACCCTGTTTGCTAGAGCTAAATCGCCCAGGGCTGCGGCCAGGAATAAATCTGGAGCGGCACCACGACCTAATAACAGTTTGGCGACCTGTGGAGAGAATTTGATCCGCCACTGGGCCGGGGTGGATCGGTGGTCGTCGTCCCAGGCATCCAGATTGGCGTCGTAATCGAGCAAAACATTGGCTACCTCCACCGTACGGGCAAAGTGGAGGGCTGTAGCCCCATCTCCCCCAGGCGCACTTACCAGGGAAGTGTCTTTTGACAGCAACCCGGATACTATATCCGCCAGTCCAAGAGCCGCCGCAGTATGGATAGTGGGTTCCGCTCCTTTTCCGATTAAATGTTGGCTCACAGCGACAGGTATGTTCTCCAGCCAGAATCCGTTGGCCCAGAATTGAGTTACGGTCTCTATATTTGCCCCACCTTCCAGCAACAGGTCGACCATTTCCGGACTGGTGGCTTCCAGCAGCGCTAGGCGGCCATAGTCAAAAATACCGTTGTTGATTTCATTTCGAACGGCTTCGCTCTCCAAGGCCTTCTCAACCGCCGGTAAATCATTGTTCTGAACGGCCGCTTTAAATGAATTTAGTTCAGTGTCTTTTGCCATTTCACTTTGACCAGAGCTATTAGTTAAAACATTTTATTCAGTGCCCAGACTACTGGTCTCCGAAGCAGTAACACAGCCGATCCGGAGCTACAATGAAGAAGATTCCCTCATCGTTAATTTCATCCGATAGTGAGGCATTTTCACATTCGGCCAGACCACTGGCTGAGAAGAAATCATATGCCGCCTGGACTGAGTTGACTTTGAAATAACAGCCTTCCTGCTCCGGATCGCCACCGTTTTCTGCTAATCCAATCTTCACATCCCGACGCCAAAGGATGGCGGATTTATGAGGGGTATCATTGCGTTCAAGCACTTCAAACCCCATGAATTTTTCGTAAAACGGGAGGGCTTTATCCAGGTCTTTCACAGGCAAATTGAGTTCATCGTCCTGGTAGGGCGAGGCTTTGATGAAACACAGATCAGACATTGTGTCTTACTCCTTTTTTATAATTTATCGCGATCGGTCAATTATTGTCATACAGCTCCGTGGGACTTAAGTATTTCAATGACCTGGTGTCTCTGGCGTCGTTTGGCCCAACTCAGTGGGGCAGCCCATTCAGCGCCACCTCCATTCACGTTAGCGCCACGTTCTATCAGCAACTGCACCAGGCGAACATCACCTTCACGACTGGCCATGCCAAGAGGGGTGGAACAATCTTCATCATCGATGGCCTCTATGTCAGCCCCATGTTCGAGAAACATGTTAACCAGTTTGGTGGCCGCAAGTCCGTCGTTTCTGGCGCAGATATCGTGCAGGGGCGTTCTCCCCAGCCAATCGGGCAGATTTGGATCCAGTCCGTTTTCCAGAAGTCGTTTCGTCATCCCTCCCACATGGTAGAGGTAAGTTTTGCAAGCGGTCAGGACAGTGGGCATCGGATGCTTTCTTCTTAAGAACATTTCAAACATCGCTTCGTGGGCGATGGTACTCTGATTCTGATCGTGACATCTTTTCCATCCACTGATGATAGCGGTGTAAGGGGTGGTCAAGAATTCCTCCGCTTCGTTGCTGAATGGATCGTCACAATACCGAAGAATTGAAGCCAGTGCCCCCAACTCTCCTCGTTGGGCTAACCCCCACGCGTTTTCCCCTTGACCTCCATAGATATATAATAGCCTTCTCATTTCATCTGAGGGGGCGCGGATGGTGGGAGTGGCAGAGGAGTCGATGTAACCGTTGGGGTCGGCTCCCGCCTCCAGCAACCACCTGGCTACTTCCAGCTGATTTGATGTCGAGGCGGTCATTAAGGCAGAACCGTGCGGACAACACCGCCCCTCTGCTAATTTAGGGTCAGCTCCATGATCCAGTAGATAACGCACCATCGCTTTGTGATCTTTTTCAACAGCAGTGGAGAGCGGCCGTTTCTCTAATGTGTCTCCGTCATTAGCGAAACGGGGGTCTTGTTGAATGAATGCTTGTAAAGCCTTTTGCTCCCCACGGAATGCCGCTAGGGATGGGCTGTCGGCAGCACCCGCTTGCAGCAGGATATCTATGATTTGGCTGGTATTCTCTTTAGGTTTCCAGTATTGATTGTGCCAACAGGCGTAGTGAATTGGACGGAACCCGAATTGGTCGGTTGTATCGAGTGATGAACCCCTTTTGATTATATTTTGGATGGCCGAAATATCTCCTTCTAGCACAGCCAAATGCAGATCGGATCGACCGTATTCGTCACGCTGTAGATGTATATCCTCAAAAGAGGTAAGTGCTGGGATGATATGTAGATATCCTCTGTCACGTGCAACAGTGACCAGTTTGTTTACCTCTTCATACTGATAAGCTTGCCACAATATTTGAGTTGCCGCCAGGTTGCCCTCTCGAACAGCGAAGTGAATTGGCGGCGTGTACCAATACTCAAGCCTGGCTGAGGAGGGATTTTCTGTTAGGCAAGATTGGATCGTCTCCACATCATCGTTGATTGCAGCGCAGATCAACTGCCAATACTTTCGTCCCTCCTCTGTATTGACACACCATTTGGGTTGGCGAATAGCCTTTATTTTTTCGATATTATCTTGTTTCCTATTTAATTCTGGTTCAATCATTATTATCTTTATTTATTATATGGATTGCAATTT
>DTUY01000056.1 GCA_012963885.1 Candidatus Poribacteria bacterium
TTGACTAACATGATCTAGTGCTCTTTGATAAGCATCATTAAACACTGGATCTTGTTGTTCAAGAGGATCTTGTCGGTCGAGATAATAAATAGAGCCACGATGCCTAGCATAAAGGCGATAAAAAATTATATATTCCATTATCTTACCTACCAGCTAAGTTATGTTCAGAGTACCAGCCGAACTATATGCTGAAACTGCTGGGTACCCAGCTTAGTAGGTTTCCTGATAGTAACATGGTGTTGTATATCCTTCAAATTCAGCTGTTTCCCTGCCCGCATGAGAGGTTAGATATAAGTACGAATATGTTCATGTAGTTGCTGTTTAGCCTGTTGATGGAGGGAAGATCCTTTAGCCATAGTGGGATTAGAGATGACCTGAGCGATAGCAGAGTTGAGGTATTCTAACCCGTTTAATGAAAGCTACCTCAGGTTAGGATTGCACTTGTCTGAACTGTGCAGTATGATGATGCTTGTAAACCAAATAACACCAAAAATCAAGCAATTTTTGATCCTAATACAGATCACAGGGTGATGGAGACTAAACCATGGCATCCATAGAGTCTAATGCGAAAATTAGCTTAGAAATGCAAGACACTTTTCAAGATCCTGCTGTTCCGATGATCTCACTGCCCACCCGATTCACTTCTCACCGTGTTAATCGGGATCAACATATGCCCAAAGGCGGTTCAATTGATTTAGCTAACTTAAAAGGGTCAGGTTGTGTCCGCCATATCTGGATACTCTTTGGTCAGGGGTTCGCCTTGAAATCAATGTTGATGATGCGGAAAAGTCTCAAGTAGATTTGCCACTGAAAGCCTTTTTTGGCGTCATGCACGATTGGGAGCCTTATTTCGTTGATAATGCTGCTTACACCGTGTTACCTAATCCAGGAGCCAAAGCTAAGGATCCACTGATTCCAGGTAATCCAGGATACAATCTGTTTTTGCCAATTCCATTTAGTGAATCCTGCCGAATTACCTTACATGTATCTCCGGGACACACAGCTGCGGCTATGGTCGATTGGCACCAGTACGATCAGGGAATACCACTCACGCCCTATCGCTTGCACACTGAGTATCACCTGTACCAACCTTCACCTCCACGGGGCAGCTTTGTTGAAATGGCGAACTTAGATGGTGAAGGCTTTGTTGCTGGAGTCGCGGTTGGTTATCTTCAACGTGACCATAGTGATATGGTTTTCCACACTGGAGGAATGACAATTTTGCTAGATGGAGAAACCAACCCTCATGCGATTCGTGGACACAACGTAGAAGACGATTTCGGCTATAGTTGGGGATTCAATAACTATCAATCCCGTTGGATCGGTTCACCCTATCATGTTAATCGAAGTCGAACCGATCAAGATGGCGTATTTTACCGTTTCTTTGGACCAGATCCTATTGCCTTTCGCCGTTCCTTGTCATTTCGTACGGGTAGCCGAGGGGACGACATGGAATCTGTTGTCTACTACTACCAGATAGCTGATCACCTTGTTCAGTCCAACACAAACGAAATTAGCTCATCCACACTTATTCCGTCAGAATGGCAAGTTACTGGACTATTCCCTCAGGCTAACAATTGGGATATTTTTCAACAGTCGGAATTTGTAGAACAACTTCCTGCTGGAGCTTGGCCTGACCAATTGGTTCTTGATAATCAAACTTTGTCCGTCACAATTTTGAAAAGCGACCATGCTTGGATTGATTTGCAGAACGTATTTTTCGAACGAGATCATACGGCTACGCCTCGGGCGATGATTGATCATTCAGCCTATGCTCGGACCAACATGAAAAGCGACTCCAAAAGAGAAGCTTTTCTGCGTTTAGCAGTCGATGGATGGTGTTTAGTTTGGTTGAATAGTGAGAAAGTTGCCGCTCTGCGTCATGAGCATGGATTAGAAACGGCCAGGATTCCCGTTCAACTGGAACAAGGAAGCAATGAACTGTTAGTAAAGACCAATAATTCTAACATCCCTCCCAACAAACGACTTTGGGTGATCAATGCAGCTATAGAAGTCTAGTGGCGATGAGATCAGAGGCTTTACCCATGGAGACGATAAAAGCAAGAGGTACAGATGGATAATGTCTTCCTGAGATGGTGGAGATAGGTATTATCCCTTTTCTAATGCTAGCTGAAAGGTTGTAGCTGTCTAAAAGTTGAAAGAGTACAATCCAACAATTTCTTTGCCTATGGCGCTTTGAATCGCTTGTTGCAACACTTGGAACCTAAGCTAGAGAGGTTGTAGTATGAGGCGCAATCTCCTATGTCGGTCGACAGCACAGGGTTTTGGTACTGGACAACACCATCTTGGAAATGAACTTATAGCAAGCAATGCTTCATGTTATAATGAATTTAACTGTTGAAGTAAAATATTGTTCCCAAGTATAAGGAACTATATATATGTCTAACACCATTTTGCTTGGTTTTGGCCTTTTGGTGGTGTGCAGCGGACAATCTTCATCCAAAGTTCACGATATAGGATCGCGTCTGGAACCTTTTGTAGACGACTGGCTAGTTGAAAAAATGGATGGGGTGCAATTACAGTTGCATCATCCTACGCCGGGCGAAGTAGCGATTGTATTCGATAAATCGTGGGAAGGCAATACCTGTACCTATGTGACTGTATTTCAGGATGATGATCTCTTTCGGATGTATTATCGGGGATCGCACTACGATTTTGTGACTAAAAAAAGTCTGCATGAGCTCACCTGTTATGCTGAGAGTAAGGATGGAATCAACTGGACTAAACCGGAATTGAACCTGTTTGAGTTCGATGGATCTACCCGCAATAACATTGTCTGGCGGGGAGAACTGGAATGCCACAATTTTTCGCCCTTCAAGGATCCCAATCCCTGTTGTCAGCCAGAAGCACGTTATAAGGCTCTTGGAGGCGGACACGAAGGGCTATTTGCCTTCCAATCATCGGATGGAATCAACTGGTCTTTGATGCAACCAGATCCAGTTATTACCAAAGGGAATTTCGATTCCCAAAACTTGGCGTTCTGGGATACAATTCGGGAAAGATACGTTGATTTCCATCGGGCGGGTCGGGACGGTGTCCGGTCTATTATGACCTGCACTTCGGATGATTTTCTTAACTGGACAGAACCGGAATGGGTAGACTTTGGGCAGTTACCACCTGAGCATTTGTATACCAACGCCATCACGCCTTATTTCCGCGCACCGCATATTTTTCTTGGTTTCCCCAAGCGATTTCTGCCCTTACGAAAGACACCTCATCATCCGGATTCGGGAATTTCGGATGGTGTTTTTATGAGTAGCCGTGACGGGTTGCACTGGCATCGGTGGTTAGAGGCGTTTATCCGACCAGGACTTCAACCGGAGAGGTGGGTGAACAGAAACAACATGACCGCTTGGGGGATTTTGTCCACTAAGACAGCAACAACCGGTCCTACTAACGAACTTTCTATTTACTCCAACGAGAACTACTATTCGGTGGACGGCCACTGCCGTCTTCGGCGGTTCACACTGCGAAATGATGGTTTTGCCTCTATTCATGCTTCCTATGCTGGTGGCGAATTCGTAACGTATCCACTCAACTTTTCGGGGACCAAACTCACCCTTAACTTCTCCACTTCGGCTGCTGGTAGTATCCAGGTAGAAGTTACCGATCTAAATGGCCAACCTTTGAGCGGATTTTCGCTGGACGAATCTACTGAGATTTACGGGGATGAAGTTGCCTACGTCGTGACGTGGAAATCGCAATCCGACCTGACCGCGTTTGTAGGTCAGCCTATTCAGTTGCGTTTCGTCATGAAGGACGCTGATCTATATTCCTTACAGTTTCGTCCCTAAAGGAGGCCGTAGACATAAAACATTTTGGCAACCAACCTAACATAGCAAGGGAAAATGGCAGTTACTGATAGATTCTATGCGTAACGCCGCTCGAAGACATTCACAGCAGTTTGGGCTGCCAACATGGAAGTACGGACACGATGTTGAAAGCCCGACTGCATACCCGTCTCGATAGTAAAGGAGAGACCATATTGGTTAGCAGCAAAATCAGCTAGGTTCAAGCCTTCACCTCTTTGTTGGGGGTTGAGCCAGAAGACACCTGGTTGACCTTTGGTGAAGAAAGAGCCAGGCAGATAGTCTTCCTCCACCAATTTTGTATTAGATTCGACCACGGTTTGGATTATGCCATCAGCTATCTTTTGCTCCCAGACCTGGTCATCATCACCTTGCTGGTGCCGGGCAGAAAACCAGAAAGCGTCGCCGCCGTACTCATGTAAATCCAGCGTTAGGCCTGGCTGAATTTCGGCCATCAGGCGGCGTGTACACCGCACTTCTACTGGTGCCCAAGGCGTGTCATGGAAACGGTTGATGTGGAGAATTTCGCCTGTCGGACTGACGACCAGCGTATAGGCTCGTTGGAATGGTGCCGTCCCTTCAATTCCTTCGGCACTTGATGGGAAGAAGATGCGGCGTCCAACCAGCGGTTCTAGAAAAGCTTCGCCTGGGAAGAATCGACCGTACAGACCGCTAGTTGAATAACCATACTCACCGATGATAACCAGAAGCGTTTCCTCATCTTGGTAGAGCACTTCACCACTATCTTTCAGAATTTCTTCGCTATCTTCGACGGAACCCAGTTCTGGTTCTTCACCCAAACTGAGACTTAAGACATAGGGAAACCCGTTCATGCCCATTGGATCACGGCAAGGAATAACATAGATCTGATGATCCGTTTCAAGTTGATCAATTAGTTCAACTGCGGCGGTGACACCAGCTTGTTCAGTCGAATGACTGCCTGCGCTAATGAAAATGGCTGGTTTCTTATCTCCACCACTTTGCCAGCAGGCTATAGGTGATCCATCCAGTGTGCGGCCCAACACTCTGGGATGGTTTTCCTTACACTTCGTCCAATCAAGAAGGTTGGTGTAGCGATCGAAAATCTGCATCTCATTTCCCCTTTAGTATTATGCCTTACTGATCTTCCTTTTTGAGAATTGCTAGCTGTTGATCTGAAATCAATCGATGCGAATCTCGTTTTGTCCGGTAATATCTTTGGTATGTGTATAGTGGGCCGCTTCCATCAGCTCTAAGGTCTCGGACGATAAGCAGGCTTTCAGTACTTCTGAAGGTCCGCCCCCACCTTTATGTTGCGGCGTGTAGCGCAAAACCAGGATTCTGCGAATACGATCCGATGGATTCCAAGGCAAGATGCCATGTGTTAACAATTCTGAGATAATCAGCACATCGCCGGCACGCGGCGTCAAGTTGATCACTCCCTGCGGTAAGTCATCGGTATCGATTATGTTCCCATTGTAAAACATCGTTTTCGGCCGGGGAAAAGATGCCTTGTGGGAACCTGGGACTACCAGTAGTCCTCCATCACCTGGAAAAACGTCATCAAAATAGGGGAAAATGACAAAATTGTCGCAGTAGATCTTGTTATTGCGGATCTCGTATCGACAACTCTCCCAACCATAGTCGTCTCGGGCACAATGAAGCCCGCCTCCTTCCGCACCAGGCAGATCAACTTGTAAGGTGCCGCTGGTTAGGCGTGGTTTACTGTTCGTTAGTTCCATTATGATTGGCCATGTCTTTGGATGAAAAACCAGAGCTTCCAACGTTTTGTCAAAGGCAAATCCGTTTATATGACGTTTGCCATCTTTACCAAATCCTTCTGGAAGTTGATCAGTTGGGGTATCGATATACCGTTGTGTTGCCTTTTGACAGGCTTCTAGCTGTTCAGGACTAAGAACGTTTTCCAAATGTAAATATCCGGACACATCAAAAAAGTATCGTTGTTCAGGTGTCATAATCCGTTCCGTAAACCTTAATTTCCCCCATTATATCGTAATCTTCTCCGGTTATTTTCCTAGGCGTTTTTGTTTTTTTAAAATTTGGAGAAGATTGGCTCTAAAAAGCTGGATAATCTTTACTTAATTCAAGTAAAGAGGCACAGGAATTCAAGATGAATTATAGTCATAGTTGGACGATATGTCAACTTGCTGATACAATATGAATATGGTTGCCTTAAACAGGAGAAATCGTGACTGTACCGATAAAGACCGGGCCAACTTGAACAAACCAATTGAAAACTGTTATTGGGTCAATCCACATCTTCTGGCCAGTGAATATCCCGGACATCAGGATCTAGCGAAAACACGTTTCCGTATCAACAAATACTTGGATTCTGGATTGAGTTGTTTCATTGATCTAACTCAGCCGAAAGAACTTGAACCTTATGACCTGATTTTGAGCCAAGAGTCTCAAGATCGAAACTTGGCAACAGTCTACAGGCGAAAACCGATTGTAGACTATTCGGTTCCCAGTCGAAATGGAATGGCTAGGATTCTGGATACCATTCAGTCTGACATACAAGCTGGACATAAAGTAGTTGTCCATTGTTGGGGTGGAGTTGGTCGGACTGGCACCGTCATCGGTTGTTATCTGGTCGGGCAGGGATTATCCGGTGAGGAATCGCTCCGAGAGTTGAGTCAATACTGGAGTACGGTCGGCTGCCTCAAACGGTGGAACCATCCAATCACACCGCAATCAGAAGACCAGTTCCGGATGATTCTGGATTGGAACCAGTGACGATTTGCAATCTGCATTGAGGAACTAAGTGATTATGAATTCACCAAATGTGTTATGGATCTTCATCGAAGATATGAATGACTGGCTGGGATGTTACGGGCATCAGGTCGTACCAACGCCGAACATAGACCAGCTGGCTAAAAATGGTGTTCGGTTTGACCGAGCGTATATGCCGGCTGGGGTTTGTTCACCCTCCAGATCGGCTGTTATTACTGGTATGTATCAGACGACAATTGGTGCGCACAACCATCGGAGTTCAAGACCAGACTTTAGGGGAATGAACATGGGGCAAGACTATGACGCCATCGCACTGCCTGATGGTGTGTCTACTATTCCTGAACATTTCCGTGATGCTGGTTACTACACGTTTATCGAAGGCAAAAAGGATTACAATTTTGTCCGCCATGGCACTAATTCCTACCATCACGATAACCCAAAGATGGGATTCAAAGGTGCACAGGATGGCAGTGATTGGTCGGGTTGTCCAGACGGTAAACCTTTTTTCGGACAGATTCAACTTACAGGTGGAAAACAGCTTGGGAACCCCAACCTTCAACGACATGCGGATCCATCGGCTATCACAGTACCACCGTACTACCTGGATCATCCAATCATTCGGGATGAGATCGCTTTGCATTATGATTGCGTTAGCCATACCGACGCCGAGGTCGGTCAAATTCTCACACGGCTAGAGGAAGATAGCCTACTTGAAAATACGATCATCTTTCTGTTCAGCGACCATGGTATGCGTCTGCCACGACACAAGCAATTCATTTATGAAGGAGGACATAAAGTTCCCCTGATTATTTCCGGGTTGGGTCACATGGATCGGTTGCAACCTGGGATTGTCCGACAGGATCTGGTCAGTGGGATCGATATCAGCGCCACCTCGCTGGCCTTGGCAGATCTCGAAGTACCAGATGAGATGGAAGGACAACATCTTTTCTCCTCCAATTTCACGCCGCGTCAGTACGTAGTAGCAGCCAAAGACCGATGCGACTATACTATCGACCGGATTCGTGCTGTGCGCACACAAAAGTATGGTTACCTTCGCAATTTTATGACCGACCGACCATACATGCAGCCCCAATATCGGGATGGTTCTAACTTTATGACTTTGTTGCATGATATGTACGATGACGGTAAACTGAACGATGTGCAGGCGGCGTTTTGGTGCCTAGATCGGCCTGACGAAGAGTTGTACGATCTGGAAAACGATCCACACGAAACGATCAATCTGGCAAATAATCCGAATTATACTAGCATCCTTGCTGAACATCGGGAGATTCTGAATAACTGGATTGATGAAACAGATGACAAAGGACAGTATCCAGAATCAGAGATTGGTTTGCGTTGTGTACTGAAACGTTGGACTCACCAGTGCGTCAACCCGGAATATGCCAAGCTGGAAAGTTAGATCTAATAGCCAATCCGCTGGATGTGCAACGGATGGTGACCGAAAGATGTACGATTGTATCGTCAGTTCTACTGTCATCCGATCGGCACACAATTAAAATCTTAGCTTGACATTCAAGAAGGAAACACCATGTCAAACCCGACCAAAATCTATCGTGCCGCACTGATCGGCTGTGGCGGGCGGGGTATGTCTTTACGTAACACAGCCAACCAGATTGACCGGATTGATGTTGTCACCGCCGCCGACATGAACGGCGTCAACTTTGAAAAACTGGCGTTGGAGGGAGTCAAGACCTACCATGATTTTGAGGAAATGCTGGAGAAAGAGTCGCTGGATATAATCATAGTGGCAACGCCCATCTCTTCCCACTATCAGGTTGCCAGTCGTGTGCTGGATTTTCCTATTACCGGGTTGTACTTGGAGAAGTCGATGGCCACCAGACTATGGGAAGCCGACCAATTGGTCCAAAAGGCAGATGAATTTGGTGTCTACTTGGTGGTTGGCCACCAACTGCGGTATAACCAAGGTTGGGCTAATGTTAGAAACCTGATCGACCAAGACGCCATTGGCCAACTCCATTATATTCGGGCTCATCGTGGAGCTGCCATGCTGACGCATCATACCCACCAGACTGACCTGATGCGATACTATCTGGATGACTCTCCCGTTTCATGGGTGCTTGGACAGATTCACCGGGATGGTTTGCACCTGTCGGAGGGACTGGAATCAGAGATGCAAGCACTGGGGTTTGTTCAGTTTGAAAACGGCGTTAGTGGTATTATCGAGGCTGGTCAGTACAAACCATCGGCAGGCAATCATCTGATGCTAATCGGTGAAAAAGGGGATATTCGGGCTGGTTCAGATGCCCGCTATCGAAATGAAGATACAGGCGGTATATGGCAACCGATACCATTGTTTGATCAACCGCATATTTTCGAAGACTTTCTACGATGGATTGAAGATGGTCCGGAACACCGATGTTCTGGACGAAAGGGTCGGGATACGCTGGAAGTCTTACTGGCCATCTACGAATCTAGCCGTAGCCGGGGTCGGGTCGAACTGCCTTTGAAGCAGCGGGGAAACGCGCTGGAAGAAATGATAACCGGCGGCATATTGCCTTAGATAGCGGAATCCTGTGCCCAACGAAATTAAAATTTCATGGGAGGAGATACGTATTTGCAAAGCGTTTCAACTCACTAATTTCTGAACTTCCTGTTCCCAAGTTCCTTCAATTATTACACCATACTCGCGTAACCCTCCCGTGGCATCCGGTCCGGTGATAACAGGCAAGTTGTGCATATTTTGCGATTGCTCCGGGATATAGTCTTGGCGTAGAAAGTGATATGCGCATCCGCCACGCATTTTGTCAGTTTTATTTTCTTTGGTGCAATGCGGAATGCCATAATTGAAGAAAACAATCCCGCCAGCATCAACCACCACCGGTACAGCTTTCGATTCATCTGGATCACAGGTGATGTGATGATTGCTGTAGGGATCACGTTGGTGCGAGTATTCAAGTTTATGACCGTTGGGGATAACGTGCAAGGTTCCGTTTTCCAATGATGCGTCGTGAAGAGCTATCCACATCCCCGTTCCCTTAGTCGGATCGCTAATGCGGAAGTAACCGTTATCCGTGTGCCAACTGGTTCCAATACCCGTTCTGGGCGGCTTCAGAAAAAGCTGATCCAGATGTCGGATGTATGGATCTCCCAATAACTGGCTGACAACCGTTTTGACTTTTGAACAGTAAGGCAGTGCCCGGTAAAGGTTGCTAATGTTGTTGAGAGGTATAACCTGATAGTTGTGCATGGTGGTAGAGCTTGTCTCACCATCACCATCGGTAGCTACGTTTCTTCCCAAATCCTGGCGGTAAAATCTTTCCAGTTCGATTACCAACGCTTTGACCTCGTCCTGATCGAAAAAATTGGATAAAATCAGGTAACCCTCGTCCTTAAATTGATTGACTTGCTGTTCATTTAGTTCCATGATGTTCCTTTGAATGAATCACATATGTGTTTGTCTTTAATTGATTCTGTATCCGTTTCGCAGTACAGGGAATTGATCACCAATCGGTTGCCCTGTTTTCTTCAGAATGACACCGGGGACATGATACTGGGGAACGTAGCCGCGCCGCGTACTGTCGTGGCTGGTGTTAGGCCCACTCATGTGAAGGGTCAATGAACTGAAGATGGCAACCTGTCCAGCTTTCATTTCGACCGGGATAGCATTGCTATCATCCGAAAACTTGGCACGTAACCCACCATAAACCTGTTGATTTGGTTCTTCACTTCCATGTTCCAAAACACCCCATTTGTGTGATTTTGGTAACACCCAGATACCGCCGTTCTCCAAATTTGAATCGCTGATAGCTGTCCAGCAAGTGATGTAGGCTAAGGGGATGGTCTCGGTATAACCGGAGTCCTGATGCCAACTGAAAGTTTTACCCAGTTTTGGTGGCTTGGTAGCAGCTTGGTTCCAATAGAGGTCGGCATCTGGCCCAATAAAAACGCGGCACGCTTCCAAATAGATCTCAGATTTGACGAATTCAGCTGCTACTTGGCTTCGATTGTGAACTTGTCCATAGGATCGTCGTCCCTCGGCGGCGAGAACAGCCTTGAGGTCACCCGTGGCTTTTGCTTCTTCAATGCCTTCCTGATAGAGACGATCCATTTCGTCCCCCATGGATTGAAGTTGATCCGGTTCGAGAACGACGTCAGTAACGAAATATCCAAGTTCCTGAAATTGCGTTTTATCTTTTTCACTGATCATTTTTGAAAATCCTTGTCCTTAATTGTTTGATAGCATACGATAGCCCGTCAGGTATGTCAAGAACTAGCGATTGTTATTGATCGTCCATTGTCGTCATGAATGAGATGCTGTAAGGCACCGCCATTATCCAAGCTCTGTCGACCAGCCTCAAGAATGGCCGTCATCGTCAACGTCTGTTGAATCGATGCCAGATGATCTTGGAAATCAGAGGGGCTGGCGCCACCCTCCCGAATCTGGCAGACGGCATCAACAAAGGCTGAGATACTACGATAACCGTATCCTGTCTGGCCGGCGAAATAACCTTGCGTATTTGGCGTGTATTTCATAAACAGTGGGTTGGCTGAGATATAACCGTTCGCATCCGTGGCAACGCTGTAACCACGGTGCGCTTGATCTACAATAATTTCACCTTCGTGCCCCATGTAGAAGAAGCGTTGTTGGGAATGGACATCACTGATGGGTGCAATCCATGAGGCAGTGTAAATAGCCGTGCCCAGATTTTGGCTGCTGGTGTTCTTCCACTGCGTTGTCAGGGTGATTGTGTCCTCGGTATCGACTTCAAAAGGTGAGTGATTAGCAACGCCAGTGGAGGCAGTGGCGGTGACACTTACGGGGTGAGCAAAGTCACCGATTGACCCAGCATGAAAGTCAACGTGATGTGAATTCAGGTAATAGCTGATATCACTCGATTTTCCGGCCCAGTGACGGAAGGTTTCCAGTTGCTTTTTGGGTTGGCTCATGTAGGCGTTGAAAAAACTGAAATCGCCCAGATTCCGGATTCGGTCTCGGGCATCAACATAAATAGGATCCCAACGTTTATGAACCTCCACTGCCACCAGTACGTTCTGGCGGTTGGCGGCATCGGTCAGTGTTGTATGTTCCTTTAGCGTCTTAACCG